>JBBQEY010000030.1:0-21442 GCA_038321425.1 Burkholderiales bacterium
TGAAGACATTCATCCACAAGCCGGTGCGCGCACGCCCCATCAGCTTCAGCGATTCGTCGAGCGGGCGCACGAAAGGTCGCATGGCCTGGTGCATGTAGCCCATGCTGTCGAGCACATCGGACAGCACGGCGGTGTACAGCACCGACTTCAGTTCGGCAAACGGTTGCATGGCGACTCCAATGCGAATGGGATTCGCATTATGGGCGCAGGTGGCATCATCGGCCCCATGAAGCCCGCGGTTGCGTGCTCTGACTTCAGCTTGTGTTATCGGCCCGATTAGCAGAATCAATTTGCTCTATCGGCGCCCGTGTTTCAGACTTTGCCGGGAGCCGGACGAGGCGATCTATTGGGGGCCGAAGGCAAGTGGCTCGATGACCAGCGCTACAGCGGCGACCGCTGGCTCGCCAATCCGCTCGCTGCCGTACAGATGGGCCTGATCTACGTGAATCCGGAGGCGCCACGCCCCGATGATGTCTACCGCCGACATGGGTCTGCGGATGAACCTGGCCCCGCAAAGGGACTGGGAAGTGAACCAGCCGGCCGAACTGGCCAAGGTATTGCAGCAGTTGGAATCGATCCAGCAGGACTTCAACAGCACTGCAACTGGCGGCAAGAAAATTTCGCAGGCGGACCTGATCGTCCTGGGCGGATGTGCGGCCATCGAAGCCGCGGCGAAGAAGGCCGGGATCGAGGTGAAGGTTCCCTTCTCGCCCGGGCGCACCGATGCATCACAGGAGCAGACTGATACGCACTCGTTCGCGCCGCTCGAGCCAACTGCCGATGGTTTTCGCAATTTTCTTCGCAAGGGATTCGAGGGTTCGGCGGCGGCGAACGGTCACCCGCAGGCCCGGTGGCCGCATCGTGATGGGCAACTGGATTCCGAATGACCCGACGCTGGTCGCGCCGATCCTTAAAATCAGCTCTTCCTATTCGCCGTCGCCGCCCGAGGGCTTACCACCAGGTCAAGCTTTTGCCGTCCAGATCACTGAGGTTGGACGCGTCGCCTTCCTGAAACCGGCAGTTCGCCAACCCCTGTTCCTTGGCGCGCTTGTTCCCGGCTTCAACCAGGTTGCTGGCGATGTCGACCCCCAGCACGTCCGCCCTGAGTACCCGAGTGCCTTGTTCGGGTTCATTGAGATCTCTTTTGCGCAAGGTGGCGGTGGAAGACTCGGTGGAGTGGCTGCGCGTTCCACTCACAACATCGATCCGCGTCATGGCGCTTGGGCACAGCGGCGCAAAGCGACTTCATTTCCACGCGCGGGTGCGCGCACACGGGCTGGCCCAACTGAATCACGTCTTTCCTTACACCCGCATCACCTGGCTCTTCAGCGAATACAGCACGTTCGTCACTTCTCCCCGCGTTCCGGGATCGATGCCGTTCTTCTCCAGCGCGCCCAGGATGTCATCCATCGCGGCCATGTATTCCTGCTCGTTGATGTTCATGCCCTTGTGGGCCACCAAAAGGTCGCGGCCGGTATAGGCCTCGGGCCCGCCGCAGCCTGCGCAGAAAAACTCCACGGCCATCTTCTTGGCATGGTCAAGGTCTGCCACCGCCTTGAATCGGGGCGAGACGGCAGGGTTGGCCAAGTGCGCGTTCATGACATCGTGGACGATGCGCGTGATGCCGTCAAAGCGGCCGAGCCGCTCGTAAAGCGATATGGTTTCAGCAGCGTTCATGAGCAATACTCCTTTAAAGGTTGGTGTGGCAACAGGGTGCCCGGTGGCCCCTGTTGCGCCATACTCCACGGCAGATGTTCCTGAAACGTTCCCGGCGCATGCCGGGGGAGGCAGGCATGGCCGGAGAGCGCGTCTCGATCAGGTTGCTGGGGCAGTTCCGCTTCGCCCTAGAATCGGCGGCAGCGCAGGATGACAGCGCCTTGCGGGCCGAGCGGCCGCAACTCAGCCGCCGTGGCGCCGAATTGCTCCAGTTGCTGAGTTTGCAACCGCAGCGTTGCCTGCTGCACGAGCAGGTGGTCGAGGCCTTGTGGCCGCACCTCAGCCCGAAGGCCGGCAGCGCCAACCTTCGCAAGGCCGCCCACCACGCGCGGCAGTTTGCCGGCGTGCCGAATGCGGTCGTCCTGCGCGGCGGCCGCGTCTTCCTGCTGCCGGACCACCATGTCGACTGCGACGTCATGAGTTTCGAACAGGCGGCAGACGCGGCTCTGGCCGCGAGCGATCCCGAACGCTGCCGGGAAGCGGCCGGTCACTATGGCGGTGAGCTCCTGCCCGCAGCCCGCTACGAGCCCTGGACCGAGGTCGCCCGCCAGCGGCTGCGAGACAAGTACCTGCGGCTGCTGCGCGTCGGCGGGCAACTGGAACAACTGATCCGCGAGGAACCGCACGACGAGGCCGCGCACCTTTCGCTCATGCGCAGCGAACTTGCCGCCGGTCGGCGCTCCGGGACGCTGCGCTGGTACGGGCATTTGCGCGACCACCTGCAATCGCTGGGCGTCAAGCCCGGCCCGCAAATCGAGGCGCTGTACCGCGAGTGTGTCGAGAGCCTGCACGCCGATGCTCCGGTCTTCGTCGGCCGCGCGCTGGACCTGGCGCGGATGCTGGTGCTGCTGCGCAATGCGGCAGCCGGTGGTCCGGGCGCCGCCCTACTGCGCGCGCCTGCCGGCATGGGCAAGACAGCGTTCTGCCGCCGGCTGTCGCGCGAAGCCCGTGACGCGGGATGGCAGGTAAGGGCCGTGCAGGCTTGTGACTGGACTCGCCCGTATGGCCTGACGACTGACCTCGTAGAACCTTTGCTGCAGGAAGCGGGCCCTGAAGTGCGGAAGGCCATGGGCCCTCATGCGCTGGCGGTGCTCTCTGCCATGACCCCGGCGGCAGGGCCGCCCCAGGCGATGGCGCTGCCGATTGGCCGGCATCAGGTGGTGGGGGCCGTGCGGCGACTTCTGCTTAGCGGTGCCGGCGGCAAGCCGGTCTTGCTCATCGTCGATGACGTTCATGCAGCCGACGACGGCAGCGCCGAAGTGTTGGCGCAGCTCGCGGGCAGCGGGGCGCCGCTTTTCGTGCTGTTGGCGTGCCGACCGGCAATGCCGGCCGTCCTGGACCGGCATGTCGCACGCATGCTGCGCGCCGGGGCATTGGAAGTGATGGAACTGGGACCGTTAGCTGCGCAGGAGGCGGCCCTGCTTGCGGCGCGGTCGTCTCCTGTGCCGCTGCAGCCCGAGGCAGTGGCATCACTGGCGAAACTGGCCGATGGACTCCCCTTTGCGGTCGTTGAACTTGCTCGCGCCGCAGGGCGGCTGGCTGGCGCCGCTGGTGCGCAGTTGCCGCGCAGCGTCGCCTCGGTCATCGCCGATCGCCTGGGCGATGAGGACGAAGGTTGCATGCAGTCCCTGCGCTGTCTGGCGCTGGCCGGCGAAGAGTTCGAGGCGGTCACCGCGATGGCGCTGGCCGCCGACCTTGGGTCGGATGGAGCCGCCCGGCTCGACCGTTGGCTGGCCGCCGACGTACTGACGGTTGAGGACCGCCGCTATCGCTTTCGCCATGCCTTGCTGCGCCAGGCGCTGCTGGATGGCATCGCCCCGCATCGGCGCCAGGAATTGCATCGCACCGTTGCTCAGCGGCTGGAGCAGGCAGAGGCCGCACCCGGGCTGGTGGGGCAGCATTGGCTGGCCGCCGGTGACGTCGACCGGGCCATCGCGTTTTCCCTCGCTGCTGCTTGCGAGGCTTTCCGCCTCGGGGCCTACGAGGATGTGCTTCGCCATGCCGATCCGCTGCTGGTGCACCGGCCGCACCTGCCGCAGGCGCTGGCGCTGAAGGCGGAATCCATGGACGCACTCGGGCGCGGCGGCACCTTGCTCGCCTACGACGCGGCCGCCGATATGGCGCCGCCGGAGCAGGCGCACGAACTGCGCGCCAAACGTGCACTGGCACAGGTGAAGATGAGCGATCCGTCCGGTGCGCTGAAGTATCTGAAGGATGTGCATCCCACCAACGTGGCGGGCCGGCTGGCCGAAGCACTGGCCTACAGCGGAGCGGCCGCACTGGGCTTTGGCGATCCAGCCGAGGGAACGCGCCGTTCCGCCGAAGTGCGACGGCTGGCGCTCGAAACCGGCGACCAGGGAACGCTGGTGATTGCCTCCTGGTCGCAAGCGGCCGCGGCGCATGCGCGCGGTGATCTGCACGGCAGCATTTGGGCCGACCTGCAGGAGACCAGCAACCTGCCGGAACTGGCTGTGCGGGTGTTCGACGGGCACCTGTGCATCACCCAGCGATTCCTCTACGGATCAAAGCCCTACCCGCAGGTAATCGCTTTTGCCGATGCGTTGGCTGCGGAGGCCTGCCGCCTCGGCGCTGAGCGCGGCCATGCCTTTGCCGTGACCCTTCGCGGCGAGGCCAAGCTGCTCAGCGGCCAGCTCGACGCCGCTGAGGAAGACCTGATGGCCGGTGGCCGACTGCACCATCGCATCGGCGGCGCCACCGGTGAGGCTCTGTCCCTGCAGCGCCTGGCCGAACTCGCCCTGTATCGCGGCCAGCGCGACACCGCGCGCGGCCTGCTTGACGACGCGCTGGACGTTGCGCGCCAGTCGGACGTCGGTTTCCACCTGCTGGACCGCATTTACGGGACACGGATCGCCATCACGCGCGACCCCGATGCGGCGCTGGGTGTACTGGAGGAGGCAGAGTCAGCCGTGCGCGGTCCGCTCGAAACCTGTCCGGGCTGCCGCATCACCTTCGCGATCCCGGCAACCATCGCGTCGGCCCGGGCGCAAGCGATGGAGTTGGCGAAAATCCACTTGCAGGCCTCGGAATACCTGGCCAACGTCGTGATGAAGCTCCCGGCATGGCACGCGGCGCTGCATGAGGCCCGCGGCCACGTGGCGCTGGCCTCCGGTGACCGGGAAGGCGCGCGGGGCCGCTTCGCCTCGGCAGCGGGCGGCTTTGGCGCAGCAGGACACCTGCTCGATGCCGCGCGTTGCCGAGACCTCAAGGCTGGCTGAGGGGGAGCTGAGGGGGAGTCCAGCCGCAGACTTGGGGACGTTGCAGGACGGGGGCTCGCGATGCTGGGAACGAAGGTGCATGCAGCGCCTGCCATGAGCTCGAGTAGTGGCTCATGTCCACGCCAACCCCAGGCGAGGATCACGTGGCACACGCAGAACGCGCCGAGTCCCCGCGTGGCCGGGGGACGCTCCAAAAGCAAAGGCCAACCGAGAACGGTTGGCCTTCAATACTGGTGGCCAAGGGCGGAATTGAACCACCGACACACGGATTTTCAATCCGCTGCTCTACCAACTGAGCTACTTGGCCAAGCCGGCGATTATACCAAAGTCGCTGGATCCGCTGGTGGCTGCCCCGTGGGTCAGCCCCGGAGGAACGCGGCCAACGCCTCGATCGTCGCGGCCGGGGCTTCCTCGGCCAGGTAGTGCCCCGCCGGGAGTGCTTGACCGCGCACGTCATGCGCCACGGTCTTCCAGTCGTTGACGGGGTCGTACAACCGGTGCACGACACCCTTGTCGCCCCACAGCGCGAGCACCGGGCACTTCAACTTGTGGCCCGCCGCGACATCGGCCTCGTCGTGCTCGAGATCGATCGTCGCTGCGGCGCGGTAGTCCTCGCACGTCGCATGGATCGTCTGCGGATTGGCGAAGCATCGCTCGTACTCGGCCATCGCCCGCGGGTCGAAGGACGCACCCGCCGAGGCCCATCCTTTCAGCTTGCGCTGCAGGTAATACAGCGGGTCCGCGCCGATCAAGCGCTCGGGCAGGTCGAAGGGCTGGATCAGGAAGAACCAGTGGTAGTACGCCGTCGCGAAGGCCTGGTTGGTCGCGCCGTACATGATCCTTGTGGGCGAGATGTCCAGCACCGCAAGGCGTTCGACCGCGTCCGGATGGTCGGCCGCGAGCCGATGCGCAACCCGGCCACCGCGATCATGGCCGACCAGCCGAAAGCGCGGAAACCCAAGCGCGCCCATCACCTCGACCATGTCGGCGGCCATCGCGCGTTTCGAGTACGGCGCGTGGGCCGCATCACTCGCCGGCTTCGACGAATCGCCATACCCTCGGAGATCCGCGCACAACACGGTGTACGACTGCGCCAGCACTGGTGCCACGCGATGCCACATCGCATGCGTCTGCGGATAGCCGTGCAGCATCAGCAGCGGCGGCCCGCTGCCACCCACCACACAATGGATCTGCGCGCCGCGCGTCTCGATGCTTCGCGTGGCGAAATCGGGGAACAACTCGTTCATCCCATCATCCGGTTCGCCGCATGTGGAATCACACGGTGCCGTGCATTGCCGGGTGTCCGTTCAACGCAACATCGACTCTGCCTTCAGCGCGTCGATACCGACGGATTTTGCGGCCTCGATCAGGTCGGCCATCGTCTTGTCGTCGACGGGCACGCCACTGGTGAGGCGCGCCGCGCGCGTCTTCCGCTCGACGTCACCCGGCCCCAGCACAGGCTGCCCGGGCGTGATCGGCGGCGAGGACTTCACGTACTCGACGAAGCGGCGCGCTTCCTCCAGCACGCCGCCCTCGCCATCATAGACCGCTGGCGCGATGAAGATCGAGAGCATGTTGTTGCGCAGCACGGTATCCGCCGGATCCGAGCTGCGGCCGGTGGAAATGGCACCCGCCAGCAGGTCCGTCAGGATCGACAGGCCCGATCCCTTGTGCGCGCCAATGGTCAGCAATGCGCCGCCGTCGTAGAAGTCCTTGGGGTCGGTGGTCGGCGCGCCGTTCTTGTCGACGATCCAGCCGGCGGGGACCTGCTCGCCCTTGTTCATCGCGACCATCAACTTGCCTTCAGCCACGGTCGACGTCGTGATGTCGAGGATGGCTGGATCGCCGCCGGCCAGCGGCACGCCGATCGCGAGCGGATTGGTGGAAAGTCGCCGGTCGCCGCCACCGAACGGGGCCACGCGCTGCGCACCCGAGGTGTTGAGGAAGTGCAGTGAAACTTGACCGGCGGCGGCCGCCATCTCGGCCCAGTCGCCCAGGCGCCCGAGATGGCCGCAATTGCGTAGGCCGATCATGGCGATCCCCTTCTGCGCGGCCTTCTTGATGCCGAGCGCCGTGGCGAATTCGCCGGTGGTCTGGCCGAAGCCGCGATTGCCGTCGATGATCGCGATCGTGTCGCTGTCGAACACGATCGTGGGGGGCGTGTTGGGCTTCAACCATCCAGCGCGCACCCATTCGAGGTACTTGCCCACGCGCAGCACGCCGTGCGAGTCGTGCCCCACCAGGTTGGAGTCGACGAGGCGGCGCGCGATCGTGCGCGCTTCGTCGGGAGCCGAGCCGCCTGCCTGCATGATGGCGGCGACGAGATCGATCAGTTTGGAGGCAGCGACGTTTTTCATTTTCGGGATGGAAGGTGGTCGAAACGGGGCGCGGCCGTGAGTGCGCCGCTGGCGGTCACATCGATGGGGCCGATCGAAGGCGCGGCAGGCGTGCCTTCGTCTGGCCTGTCGATTATACGAAGCCGCGCCGCGATTCGCCAAACGGCGGGTAATCGCCCGCCGATCCGCTGTCCAGCAGGGGGCGGTTCTCCTCCTCCACGCGGCGCGCTATAGTTGCACTGCGGGATTGCGCGTCGGCTACGACCTTGCAGCCCTGCCGCCCTGCCAGTGCGGACCGGCGCTTCATGCGTCCGCCACTTTGATGCGGGAGGTCGTGATGACCCTTGATCGCGGTTTCATGCGCAGTGTGCTGTTGGGCGTGCTCGTGTCGCTCACAGGCGTATGGCTGGTGGCCCTGGCGCAACCGGCACAGGCCCAGTCCGGCGCGGCGGCTCCCGCCAAAAAGCCGATGCCCGAGGCGGACGCGGAAAAGCTGTTCGCCGCGATCGTCAAAGTCAACGTGCGCGCCACGCCTGAAGCGCGCAGCGCCACGTCGCTCGGTGCCGAGCGCGAAGGCACCGGCATCGTCGTGGGTGAAAACGGGCTGATCCTGACCATCGGCTACCTGATCGTCGAGGCCGAGGAAGTCACCGTGATCGACAGCACCGGCCGCACGCTGGCCGCGCAGGTGGTCGGCTACGACCATGCCACCGGCTTCGGCCTGCTGCGCACGCTGGCGCCGCTCGACGTCAAGCCGGTCGTGTTCGGCGATTCGACGCGCGTGGCCGAGCGCGATCCGGTCATGATTGCTTCCGTCGGCGACGATGCCATTTCGTTTGCCTTCGTCGTCAGCAAGCGTCCGTTCTCAGCAAACTGGGAATACGCGCTCGACCAGGCGATCTTCACGAGCCCGCCCACGCTCAACTGGAGCGGTGCCGCACTGCTCGACAAGGAAGGCAGGCTGCTCGGTGTCGGCTCGCTGATCGTGCGCGATGCGACGCTCGGGGAACCGAAGGTGCCAGGCAACATGTTCGTGCCGATCGACCTCTTGAAGCCGATCATGGCCGACCTCGTCAAGGCCGGGCGCCGGGCCGGTCCTGCGCGGCCCTGGTTGGGGGTTGCCACCGACGAAGTGCAGGGGCGACTGGTGGTCAGCCGCGTGTCACCCGACGGTCCGGCGGACCAGGCCGGCGTCAAGGTCGGCGACATCATCCTCGGCGTCGGCGGCGAAGGTGTACGCTCGCAGCCCGAGTTCTATCGCAAGGTATGGGCTCGCGGCGGCGCGGGCGCGTCGATTCCGCTGAAGCTGCTGCAAGGCGTGGACGTGAACCTCGTGCCCGTCGTGTCGATTGATCGCATCGAATATTTCAAGCCCCGCACGACATACTGATCACGTCTGCAGTTGGCGCGGCAGCAACATTGTGCGCTACTTGAACTTGGCGCCGCAGCCCGCGCCCCCTCAAGCTTCACGTTCTGCAAGTATCGCGTGGATCGTGGCCAGCCGCGTGCGCATGAACGCAGCCTGCGCGGCGGGTGACAATTCCTTCGCCACTGTGGCCAGCCCCCGCACGCGCAGGCGCTCGCGCAACGCCGGCATCGCGGCCACATCGCGCATGTGTTGTGCGGCCATGTCGAGATCAGGCTCGGCCCAGTGCTGGCCGCGTCGGTAGGGCCCGGTGTCGCGTTGCAGCTCGGTGATCCGGTAATCTACCAGCAGCGCGTTGTCGACGCGCGTGAAATCGACGTTGCCTGACCATCCGGTAGCAATCACCGCCCTGCCGCACGCCATCGCCTCCGCCATCCCCAGTCCGAATCCTTCGGCACGATGCAGCGAGACGAAGCTGTCCACGCTCGCCATCAGCGTCCACAGGACAGGGCGGGCAAGGTATCCGTCGAGCAACGTGATCCGGGAATCTTCACGTACCACGACAGCCAGCCGTGCCTTCAGATCGGGTTGATATTCGAGGTTGCCGATCTTCAGCAGCAGCCGCACGCGCTCCCCGCCGGGGAACGCACGCCTGAAGGCTTCCGCGACACCCAGCGGATTCTTGCGTTCGGGCACGCTCAACACATCGCACATCGCGAGAAAGGCGACCTCGTCGTCCTGCAAGCCGAAGCGCTGCCGGTCCGGCATGACCTCTGGCGCCTCCACGCACAGCGGCACGCGCACGACCGGCACCGGCGCTTTCGCCGCGAAAGCCTGCTGGCAAAACGCCGACGGCGCCCAGATCTCGTCGAGGAGATCGAAGGCCGGCAGCCAGGCGTCGGGGAACTCGGGCAGTTCCCATGCCCAGCAACCGATGTTGTAGCGGCCCTCGAAGAGCGACGCACCCAGGCTGGCGTGCGCGACCGCCATCTGGTCGGCATTGATCTGGAACAGGTTGATCGCGTGCAGGTGCTGCGTGCGCTCGATGTCGGGCAGGTCTTCATTCATCCGCGACATGTTGCCGACGCGGAAGTTGATCGTGGCCACCGGCACGGCCGCGGCTTTCAGGACCCGCAGCGTGGATCGGGCCCACTCGCCCACGCCACTTTCCGCCGCCAGGTAGCCGATGACGTTGATGCCGGCATCCTCTTCCAGCAACCGCGCACGCGCCATCTCGTCGTGTGCGGGATAGGCAATGGCCGCAGGCGATGCCGACACCAGCATGCCACCTCCACCCGCCACCGGCGTCACCAGCGGCGGCGTGGCATAGCTGTCATCGAAGTAGGCCTTGCGCATCAACGCGTGGCGCACGCGATGCCGGAACGCCTGAGATGTAAGCGGCTTGACCGCGGCCCGTAATCCCCACGCGGCGCGATAGACGACGCGGTAGACGCCACGCATCGCGCCCGTTGCATCCGCGGGCGCGATATCGGCGCCGTCGGTACCGGGCGGTATCGATGCCGCATCATTGCTGCCCGCAGCCGCCGCGCTTGTTCCGCCCAGCGCCCGGCGGATCGGATCGATGAACACAGCCGACAGCTTTTCCTGTTCGCCCGCGTGCTCGATCAACCAATGCGCATAGCCGCGGCCATGCTTGCCAGTCACGTCCGGGAACGCCGCCTGCAGGTCCTGCCGCCGGCGATAGAGCGCGTACGCAAGGCGCGTGAGCCACGGTGTGCGCCGATGCTCGGGACGCGGCGCATTGAGCCAGTCGAGCAGAAACGCCTGCCCGTTCGCGGTCCATAGGTCGGGATGCGGCTCGTCCCACGCGAAGTCCTCGCGGTAGCAGCGGCGAACGAGATCGGGAATCAACGAGCCATCGGCGAGCCGCGCAAACGCGTACGGCAACGTGCGGCAGGCCTCGAAGCCATTGTGCTGCAACGCCGCGCCATAGCCTTCGGCCAGCATGCGCACGACCGGTGCAACCGTGTCGAGCGTGTACCGGTCCTGATGCTTGCTGAACTGCCGCACACCCGGCGTGAATCCGGAGAAATGAAAAAACAGCAACGGCTGACCATTGGCAGTCGGCCGACCTTCGTCGCCCACGGCAACGGCACGGTGATTGAGATTCCAGTAGGCGACATTCCAGCCGGCATCGCGCTCGATCACCACGCCGGGCATCATTCCCGGCACGAGGTCGATCCACTTCTGGTCGGTGAAGAGTCCGCGCGGGATGTCGACGACGCAATCACGCAGCAGTTTGCTCTGCCACCAGCGCACGAATCGCCGCGTGTCCTCGGTCTGCTTGAGCGCAATAAAGCCCAGGTTATAGCTGCCGCTTTGCAGGATGGCCAGTTCGCTGGGATTGCGCCCGTCGTCCAGCCGGTCGGTCAGGTGCGGCGTCAGCACGATCTGCGACTGGTCGAGCCGCGCCAGGATCGGCGCCACGGAATCGTAGACGTGGATGTCCGGGTCGAAGTAGATGACGCGCTCGTACCCACGCGCGAACAATGCCTCGATGGCCCAGGGCTTGATCGCCGTGTTGAGCTCGAGGATCGTGTACTGGAATGTGAAGCGGTCGAACTTTGGCAGGCCGAGGTCGCGGATCGAGAGTTCCGTGTAGTCGTCGCGCGCATCCCGACCCTCGAAGGCGTCGTCGCAAGCCACGACGAAGGCATCGAGATCCGGATTGTGCGCGCGCACGCTCGCCACCAGCGTCCGCGCGAAATGCCGGTAGTTGTTGGAAACGATCGTGAAGAAGCAGGTCTTGGGCATCATCGAGTTGGCGCGACGCATTCCAGCGGCAACGTGCCATCGGGATTGGCGAAGCGCAAAGGCGGATTACAGCACATCACGTCGTTCCGACGACGCAATGGGCACGGCATCTTGCACGTCAAATCCAAGGGGCGGCAGTCCTTGCCGGCTGCGCGCCATCATTGTTTCGAAGCACGCTTCGAGGTTGCGTGCGAAGCACGCGCCATCGAAGAGCGGTCCATCGGCCCGCCGCGCGGCGAGGCAGGCCCGCAAATCCGCGAGCTTCGCCGGGGAGCGCGCCAGCTGCACGGCCAAGGCGGCATACTCCGGCAACGTGGATGTGACGAGTTCGGGCAGGTCCAGCGCGTGCAGCAAACTTGCCGCTACGCGACTCGCGAACGTGGTGCCCGCGCAGGTCACGACGGGCAGCCCTGCCCACAACGCATCGCTCGCCGTCGTGTGGGCGTTGTAGGGTCGCGTGTCGAGGAAGAGGTCGGCCAGCCGATGCCGGGCGAGATGCTTCGGCAGCGGCATGCGCGGCGCGAACACGAGGCGCCGCGGCTCCACCTGATGGGCGACCGCCTCGCGGCGCAGGTTGGCGACGGCGTGGGGGGGACCGTCGAAGAGCCACAGCACGCTGCCCTCGACGTCGCGCAGGATCTGCATCCACGTTGCGAACACATCCGGCGTGATCTTGTAATTGCTGTTGAAGCAACAGAACACGAACCCTGTTTCCGGAAGCCCCGCCTCTGCGCGCGATGGCGTATCGGGAGCGATGACGCGCCGGCTGTCGTTGACCTGATAGCTCCACGGCAGGCGGACGACCTGCTCCGCATAAAATGCCTCGTCACCCGCCGGCACCACCGTGGTATCCGCCAAAATATAGTCGAAGTAGGGAGCTCCCAGCGTGCCGGGGTAGCCCAGGTAGTTCACCTGCACGGGCACGGCGCGGTGCGCGAAGATTCCGAGGCGCGCATCGTAGGTATAGCCTTTCAGATCGATCGCAATGTCGATTTCGTGGTCCCGCAGCCATTGCGCAACGGCAAGGTCATCGAGGTCGCGGACATCGACGAAGTGCTCGAAGGCTTGCCGCAGCCGCGCCCGCATTGCATCCTCGGTGGGCGGCCCGAACGAAACCGCCGTCACCTCGAAGCGGGCGCGGTCATGGCGCTCGAAGAGTTCGACCATCAATTGCGACGTCGCATGCTCGTGAAAGTCCGCCGACAGGTACGCCACCCGAATGCGTTCGTGGCGATAGTGCCCACCTTGCCACACCGGGGGCCGCGGTCGCCCCGCACGACTCGCCACCCACGTCGACGTGCATGCCAGCACGTCCGCCGGCGATCGCGCCACGGCCGCGATGGTCATCGGCTCGGCTACGCGCTTGCCGGCCTGCACATCGATCAGCAGCCGGGTCACCGCCGTTTCCCAGTCGCGCCAATCGCAGCAATGCATCCGCGAATGCAGCAACGCACCCGCCGCGAACGCGATGCCGGGATTTAACTCCAGCGCGCGCTCGAAGTCTAGGCAGGCTTTGGCGTGCTCCTTGAAGTAGCCAAGCGCGGACCCGCGGTTGTAGTACGCCTGCGCGAACCAGGGTGCCAGTTCGATAGCGCGCGAATAGCTGGCAATTGCCTCGCCATGCCGTCCCAGTGCCGAAAGCGCGGCTCCGCGATTGTGCAGCGCCTCGGGAAAGGACGGCAGCAATACCAATGCGCGTTCGCAACTAATCAATGCCTCGGCATGGCGGCCCAATTCGCTCAATGCACCACCACGATTGCTCCATGCTTCGGCCATGCCCGGTTGCAGGGCCAGCACGCGGTCGTAGCAGTACACGGCTTCGTCCAGTCGCTGCAGGTCCTTGAGCGCCGCGCCGCGATTGCACAGCAGCCCCGGATGATCCGGCTGCAGCGCAAGCGCATGATCGTAGCTTGCAAGCGCCTCTTCTACCCGACCCGCAGCATGCAGCGCCATTCCGCGCACTGCGGAGGCTTCCACCGATTGCGGCTGCAGCGCCAGCACGTGATCGGCGCCTGCCAACGCGAGATCGTGGCGCTGCAGCGTATTGCGCACGCTGGCCAGCATCAGATGAGCTTCCGTCGACGCCGGATTGACGGCGACCGCGCGCTGCAGCAGCTCTTCCGCGCCCTGCGGGTGCCCTTGCTGGGCCGCGATGCGGGCGAGCAGATGCAGCGCATCGAACTGGTCCGGCAACGTGGCCAGGATCGCGCGATAGAGCCGCTCGGCGTCCTGCAGGCGACCCGCTCGATGATGCGCGATCGCGTCGTGCAGTGCCTGCTGCAAGGTCATGCGGTCCCCGCGTCGGTCGGTCTTTGCACCGTAAACCCAAGCGGCCCTTCACCCTTCGCCGCCCGGTCGCGCATGACGGCATAGGCGCCCTCGATGTCGTGCGCAAATCGCGCACTGTCGAACAGCGGCCACGTCCCGCGATGGGCGGCAAGTGTTGACCTGATCGACGCCAACGCATCCGGTGACCGGGCGAGGTGCAGTGCCATCGCCTCATAGTCCACCAGCGACGCCGTCACCAGCTCCGGCAACCCGACGGCGCGCAGCAAGCTCGCCGCGACACGCGCCGCAAAGGCTTCGCCCAGACAGGTAAGCACGGGAAGCCCCACCCAAAGCGCATCGCTGGCCGTCGTATGCGCGTTGTATGGCAACGTGTCGAGAAACAAATCCGCCAGCCGCTGTCGCGCCAGGTGCTCCTCCACCGGCAGCCGCGGCGCAAACACGAGGCGCCGGGCGTCCACGCCCCGGCGCGTGGCCTCCCGCTGCAAATTCGCCGAAGCATCCGGATTGGCATGCAACAGCCAGAGGACACTGCGATCCGCGGCCTGCAGCAATCGCATCCAGATATCGAACATCGCGGGAGCAATCTTGTAGCTGCTGTTGAAGCTGCAGAACACAAAGCCGTCTTCAGGCAGCCCGACTGCCGCCCGCGCGGGCGTGGCATCGGCAATCCGGCGCTGGCCGTCGTTGACGAGATAGCTCCACGGCATCCGAACCACCTGTTCCGCATAGTCGTGCTCGCTTTCGGGCGGAATCACCACACCATCTGCGATCACATAGTCCATCCACGGCGCGCCGAGCGTACCTGGATAGCCGAGATAACTCGCCTGTACGGGTGCGGGCCGGTGGGCGAAGATGCCGGAGCGCGCACGATGGGTGAAGCCCTGCAGGTCCACCGCGATGTCGATCTCCCGTGCCCGCAGCAGCGCCGCAATCTCCGCGTCCGTCCGGTCACGCACGTCCTCGAAATGCTCGAATGCGCGCTGCACACGCGCACGCAGCGGACTTGCAGTAGCCGGGCCGAACGACACGCCGGTCACCTCGACCCGCGACCGGTCATGGCGTTCGAAGAGCTCCACCATCAACTGGCTCAACGGATGTTCCCGGAAGTCGCCGGAGACATAGGCCACGCGAATGCGCTCGTGACGATAGCGCTCACCACGCCACAGTGACGGCGCCACCGGTGGACAGCGATCACGCATCCAGATCGTCGCACAGGCGTGGTGCACGTCCGGCGCGTCGCAACTTGCGATGGCGACAAAGGGTTCGGCACAGCGCTTGCCCGCGAACACGCTGTCGCGTAACGCGGCCAGGTCATCCCCGAGCGTGCTCCAGTCGCAGCAGTGCATCCGCGCGTGCAGCAGCGCGCCGCGCAGGTACGGCGTCTCCGGTGCGATAACCAGCGCTCGTGCAAAGTCACGCGCCGCCTCGGCGTGCCGGCCAAGATCCGCCAGCAGCGCACCACGATTCTCGAGCGCGACCACATCGTCGCTCTTTCGCGCGAGCGCCGCGTCGAAACAGGCGAGCGCCTCTGCACCGCGGTCGAGCTGCTTCAGCGCCACGCCGCGATTGTTGAGTGCCTCGGCGACGTCCGGATGCTGGCCCAATACGCGCTCGCTGTCCTGCAGCGCCTCCGCGAAGCGACCCTGCGACAGCTTCGCCGCGGCGCGATTGATCAGCGCAGCCGCGAATTCCGGTTGCAGTACCAGAACCCGGGTGAAACACGCAATCGCATCATCGTATCGCCGCAAGTCCTTCAGCACGGCACCCCGATTGCACAGCGCCGCCACGAAGTCCACGCGAGCGGCCAGCGCGCCGTCGTAGCATGCCAACGCTTCCTCGAGGCGCCCGAGGCTTTGCAGGCACACGCCGCGATTGTGCAGGATGTCGGCGTGGCCCGGATGCATGGCCAGGACTACGCCATACCATTGCTCCGCGTCGGCGAAGCGGCCCTCGCGATGGCTTGCCATCGCCTGTTGCAGCGCCTCCTGCGGATTCATTGCGGCATCCCGGCCTGGTCGGGTACGGTGAACGACTGCGGAGCCTCGCCGCGCTGCGCTCGTTGCCACATCACGTCGTAGGCACGCTCGATATCGCGGGCAAACCGCGTGCTGTCGTAGAGCGGCCACGTGTCGCGGTGCTGCATCAGCTTCGCCTTGGACGCAGCCATTGCTTCCGGTGACTGCGCCAGCTCCCGGGCCAGCGCCTCGTATGCGGGCAGCGATGGTGTCACGAGCTCCGGCATGCCGATCGCCCGCAGCAAGCTCCCGGCAACACGTCCGGCAAAGGTTGCGCCGGTGCAGGTGAGGACCGGCAACCCCGCCCACAACGCATCGCTGGCGGTGGTGTGCGCGTTGCAAGGCAGTGTGTCGACAAATAGATCGGCCAGGCGATGACGGGCCAGATGCTCCGGCAACGGCAAGCGCGGCGCGAACACCAGGCGGTGCGCCGCGACACCCCGCGCTTCCGCTTCACGGCGAAGGTTGGCCGCGGAGTCCGCGGTTCCCTCGAGCAGCCATAGCACGCTGTCCTGCACCTGCTGCAAGAGCCGCATCCACACGGCAAAGACTTCCGGCATAATTTTGTAGCTGCTGTTGAAACAGCAGAACACGAAGCCATGATCCGGCAGTCCGGCTGCCGAACGCGTCATCGTCGTGGCCGCAATCTGGCGCTGCCCGTCATTGACCTGGTAGCTCCACGGCAGGCGCGCCACCTGCTCGGAATAGTGCACATCCGCACCTGGCGGAATGACCGCCGCGTCGGCCAGGATATAGTCGAAGTACGGCGCACCCAGCGTGCCCGGATAGCCCAGGTAACTGACCTGCACCGGTGCCGAGCGATGGGCGAAGATGCCCGTGCGCGCCGCATGCGTATAGCCCTTGAGATCGATTGCAATGTCGATCTCCTGCGCGCGCAGCCACAGCGCGATATCGCGGTCGCTACGGTCGCGTACGTCGACGAAATGTTCGAAAGCGGCTTCCAGCCGGCCGCGCATCGCACTTCGGGTGTCCGGTCCGAACGAGACGCCGGTGACCTCGAAGCGGGTTCGGTCGTGCTTCTCGAAGAGTTCCGCCATCAACTGCGCCGTGGCGTGATCATGAAAATCCGCGGACAGGTACGCGACGCGGATGCGCGAATGCGGGTATCGCTCGCCGGTCCATAGCGGCGGCACTACGGCGGGAAAGCGCTCGCCGGCGCAGCGGCGTGCGCAGGCAAGTTGCGCCGACGGCGACGACGTCGTCACGGTGAAGGCAAAGGGCTCGGGCGCACGCGGAAGATCGGCCAGGTGCGACTCGAGCAATGCAAGCGTCGGTTCGAGGTCCGTCCAATCGCAGCACTGCAACCGCGAGTACACAAGCATGGCCCGGGCGTGCGACAGCGCGGGGTCGACCGCGATGGCTTGCGTAAAGTCGCGCGCCGCCTCCGCGTAGCGACCGAGCTGCGCGTAGGTATGGCCCCGATTGTGCAAGGCGTCGCTGAAGTCCGGCCGCAAGCGCAATGCCGCGTCATAGTCCGCCAACGCGGCCTCGATATGGCCCAGCACCTTCAGCGTGCCGGCGCGATTATGCAACACCTCCGCAGACGATGGCTGCAACACCAGCGCGCGTTCGAGCGTATCCAGCGCATCGTCAAACCGGCGCAGGTCCTTCAGCGCACCCGCCCGGTTATTGAGGATCTCGACATCGTCGGGCCGCCATGCGAGCGCATGATCGAAGCTTGCGAGCGCCTCGTCGACGCGCACGAGGTCGCGCATCGCCTTGCCGCGGTTGTTCCACGCGTCGGCAAATCGCGGATTGATCTGCAGCGCGCGTTCAAACCGCTGAAGCGCCTCCTGCCATCGGCCGTCATCGCGCAGCACTGCGCCCGCGTTGTTGTGTGCTTCGGCAAATGCGGGGCGGACGGCCACCGCCCGTTCCCAGCTTGCCAATGCTTCGTCCTTGCGCCCCAGCAGCAACAAGGCTCCACCACGGTTATGCAAGGCCTCGGCGAAATCAGGACGCAACGCCAACGCGCGGTCGTAGCGCGCCACGGCGTCGTCGTTGCGGCCCATCGACTGCAAGGCCAGAGCCCCGTTGTACAACGCCTCGAGGTGCCCGGGCGCCTGCGCCAGCATTCGGTCGAAGCTGGCGAGGGCCTCCGCCTGCCGTTGCAAGCCCTGCAGCGCCACGCCGTGCGTGTTCCAACCATCGCCCAGTCCGGGCTTGATGGCCAATGCGCGTTCGATGTGATCCAGCGCGTCGCCGTGTCGCTGCGTGGCGTTGAGCACGTTGGCGCAGCTGGCAAGCGCCTCGGCAAACCGGGGATTGCGTGCAATCACGCGCTGCAATAGCGTCAACGCCTCGGCGTTACGGCCGCGCGATGCCTCGACCAAGGCAAGCAGATGCAGCGCGTCGACATGATCGGGCAGCGTCGCGAGAATGGCGCGATAGATCGGCTCGGCCTCCGCGATCCGGCCGCCGCGGTGATGCCCGATTGCCAACGCCATCGCGTCCGATACCGAGAGTCGTGCTGGCGTTGGGGTGGGGGCCGACATTGGATCCGGGTGGAAGCGCGAGCGAAACGAAATCCGTCGTTGCCGGCGCGATGCGGCTGATTAACGCGCGGGGGGCGCGTCCGACAGTCGCGTGAACGCCAGCATCCGCTGGCCACGCGGGTGCGCCCATGCCGCGCCGGCACCCACCTGCATGTCCGCTTCGCTCGCGGCCCATTCCATTTCCGCCAGCGCGTAGTGGAAGGGGTCGGCATCGAAGCGGGTCACGATGTCGCCGGGTGAATGTCGCAGCGGCTCGAGCCAGGCCATTCCCGGGGCATCGAAGTAACTGGCGTAAAAGTGCGCGCCCGGCGCCAGGACACGACTTACTTCCACCAGGCACCGGATAATGTGATTGAGCGGCAGATGCGTGAACAGCGACACGGCAATCGCCACGTCGAAGCGCTGGCCGAATCGATGCGCGGCAAAGCCGTCATCGGCGAGCAATTGCGCGCCCTTGTCCGTCAGGCCGGACACTTCTAGTTCGCGCCGTCCAGCATCGAGCAGCGATGCGTTGATGTCCATCCCGCAGTAGTGTCCGGCATCGAGATACCGGACGAAATGCACGCCACCACGCAGCGCCCCGCAGCCCATGTCCAGCAGACGATGCCCGGGCTGCAATCCTGCGGACTTCATGTATTCGAACTGCAGTGCCCCGACCTCGTCCCACATGCCGCCGACGAAGTCGCGATGCGCACCCGCGGCGATCTCCTGCGCCGTCAGTGCCCTGCCGTAGACGTTGTGCACCATTGCCTGTTGCTTCAGCGCGCGCGTATCGCGCCAACAGAACGCCGCATCGAGAGATTCACGCTTCGAGCAGGCCGGAGCGCGCCAGCCGCTGCAGTGTCTGCGGCAGGATCCCGACGAGAATTGCACGGGCCTCCGTGGCCTCAATCACCACTTTTTCCTGTTGCCGGATGGTGAGCGTGCCGATCGCCACCAGGCCCGCCAGGATGTCGATCAGCGCATTGTGATCGCGGGTACCGTCGAGGTACGGAAGCAGTTGCCGGTTGAACTCGTCGAGATTGGTCGGTTCATGGCGCAGGTTGGTCACCAGCGTGCCCTTGCCGGCCTGATAGCGCGCCAACGCATTCACCCGTGGCCACGCGCTGATGTCTACCGTCAGCTGCGCCGGTTCTGCATGCAGCTCCACGATCGAACCCGCTACGCAATGCAGGAGCTCGGTCCCCAGGATTTCGGCATCGCGTTCGCTCGAACCGGACTCGCCGACCGGCATCGCGGAAATCAGCCGAATGCGTGCCGCCGTGCGCAGCTCGGCGAAGGACAACGCTTGCGGCCAGCGTTCGGCCAGCACCGACAGCGCTGCCTTGACGATGGGTTCGCGCGTAGCGACGCCCGCGCCGCGTGGTGACTTGAATTCCTGCGGAACGCCGGTCGTGTAGTCGATCTTGTCCGTCGGAGGACGCGCGGGCGTCGCGAACGAAAACTGATCGAGCATGTGCCATTGGATGTTGCGGTTAAGCGCGATGCCCTGGTGCACCAGCAGCGTCTGCCGGAACACGCGGTTGCGCAGGAAATCCATGTACTGCTCCATCCGGATGATGTCCGGCGCGATCTTGCGGAGCGTCTCGACCACCTGCGGCGGAAAATTCGACGCCAGCATCGTATGGAACTCGGCCTCGCCGAGATACTGCAGCCCCTGCTGCGCGGCCCGGCCTGCGAACTCGTGGAAGTAGACCGGATCGTTGACCACTTCAAGGTGCTCGTGCGCGATGTACCAGTCGCCGTGGCTGCGCAGCGCCTCCACCTCCTGCTTTAGCAGGATGCCGTACGGGTTGTTCTCGGTGGGTACGTTCTGCTGCATGAAATCCAGCAGCGCGCGCGCCTGCTGCACCTGCTGCACCGGGTCCTTGAACTGCCCGGAGTGGTATCCCATCATGTCGCGGATCATCCCGCGCATCCGCCAGCCCGGATACGTGTTGTAGCTGATGTAAGCGATGCCATTGGGCGCGAGGTTCTGCCGGCAGATCTCGAATATCTTGGCCTGCACGGGCGGCGGCACCCACGAATACACGCCGTGCGCGATGATGTAGTCGAACGTGCCGAGCGATGCATCGACATCCATCAGGTTCATCTGCCGGAGGTCGACGTTGGTGATGCCCATGTCGGCGATCACGGCCTTGCCATCGGCGATCTGGCGCGCCGACAGGTCGAGGCCCACGAAGGTGGAGTTCGGATACTGGACGGCCGTCGGAAACAGGTTGCCGCCCGCGGCGCAACCCAGCTCCAGCACTCGACAGCGATCGAGCGGTGCGGGTGTCATGCCGAAAAGGCGTGCCGTGGTGGCGAGGCGATCCGGGTGGGATTGCGCGAACGCCTGGCTGACATAGGGAATGACGTCGTAGGCGTTCTCGACAGTGTCGCTCATGCTGGTGCGGCCTTTCTTGGCGGAAGCGGATCGGTCCGGCGCCGCGGCACGCTGCGTGCCGCGGGCGCAGACGGGAAGGTGCGAGGTGAATTGCTACTTGTACTTGATGGCGATGCCGCGGAACGCCGGGATCGATTGACCGCCGGTGTTCTCGTTCATGCCTGTCGTAGGATTGAGTCGCGGCACCACCGGCGCCTGGCGGCTCAAGTCCTGCAGGATCACCGCATCGGCGCCCAGCAACTGCGCCTGGGTGCGGATCTGGGCCAGCACCTGGGTCCGCGCGGATCCGGGTTCCGCGGGGACGTCGATCGTGCCGATCTCCTGGAACGCACGGGTCGGCGGTGCCTCCAGCAGGTCCACGAACTGCGTGGGCGGAAACGTGGGCGCGCCGGGCGTGCGGACCACCCTGGGTTGCGCTGCCGTACACGCGGCCAGCACAAGGACGGCACAGCAGGCAGCGAAGAAGCGAAGACTGAGTGTCACGGTGTTTCTCCTGTGATCGGGAATGGCTGCCGTCAATGCGGTGCCGCGATGGGGCCCTGGCGCGGCCCGACGAAACGATCGAGCCAACCGCACGCGTCCAAGCCACGAATTGTGCCTGAAAAGAAAGGGCGCCCGGGGGCGCCCTTTCCATCGTCCCGGGAATTCCCGGGACTGTGCTGCGACATCAGCTGCAGTTCGGCGGGAAGCCCGGGCAGGTGTTGACCGGCGTACCCGTGATCAGCAGCGAGTACGTGTTCAGATGCGCGGCCGACGGAGTGGCCACGAAACCGAACGTGGTTGGCGCCGGCTGACGGATCTGGTAGA
>JBBQEY010000031.1:0-21261 GCA_038321425.1 Burkholderiales bacterium
GATCAGTCGAAGAATTCCTTGACCTTGTCGAACCAGTTGCTGGCCCGCGGATTGTGCTTGGCCGGGTCCTTCGCGTTGATCTGGTCGAACTCGCGCAGCAGTTCCTTCTGGCGCGCGGTGAGCTTCACCGGCGTTTCGATCACGACGTGGCAATAGAGATCGCCCTGCACCGAGCCGCGCACCGGGCGAATGCCCTTGTTGCGCAGACGGAACGTCTGTCCCGATTGCGTTTCAGCCGGCACCTTGATCGTCGCGTGACCGTCGAGCGTAGGGATTTCGAGATCACCACCCATCGCCGCCATCGCGAAGCCGATCGGCATCTCGCAATGCAGGTCGGCGCCTTCGCGCTGGAACACCGAGTGTGGCTTCAGGTTGACGACCACATACAGGTCGCCCGCCGGACCGCCATTGCGGCCGGCCTCGCCTTCGCCGGTCAGGCGGATGCGGTCGTCCTGGTCGACACCCGCGGGGATCTTCACCGCCAGCGTCTTGTGGTTCTTGATCTGGCCGGCGCCATGGCACGACGTGCACGGTTCCGGGATCACCTTGCCCGAGCCGTGGCACGTCGGACACGTCTGCTGGATCGAGAAGAAGCCCTGTGAGACCCGCACTTCACCCCTGCCGTGGCAAGTGCCGCATTGCTTCGGTTCAGTGCCGGGACGCGCACCGGTACCCTTGCACGTGGTGCAGGGTTCGAGCGACGGAATGCGGATCTTGACCTCGGTCCCGCGCGCCGCATCCTCGAGCGAGAGCTCGAGGTTGTAGCGAAGGTCGGCGCCACGATACACGCCGTTGCCGCGCGCACCGCCGCGGCCCTGCTGGCCGAAGATCTCGCCGAAGATGTCGCCGAAGGCATCGGCAAAGCCACCGAAGCCTTCCGGACCGGGACCACCGCGCCCGCCGGCGGAAGGGTCCACACCCGCGTGGCCGAACTGGTTGTAGGCCGCGCGCTTGCGTGGATCGGTCAGCACTTCGTAGGCCTCCTTCGCCTCCTTGAAGTTGCCTTCGGCATCCTTGTCATCCGGATTGCGGTCCGGATGGTGCTTCATCGCAAGCTTGCGATACGCCTTCTTGAGCTCTTCGTCGCCGGCCTCGCGGGAGACGCCGAGGACGGTGTAGTAATCACGCTTCGCCATGGGGATGACTCAATTCACATAAGGCCCAGAGGGCTCTGATAAGAGAAACCGCGGAAACGAAGACGGCCTTGCGATCGTCAAACAGACAACCGTAGTGGTGAGCCAACGAACAAGAGCATCCGAACAATCAGCCGTATCAGTCACGCAAAGGCCGAGTTGAGGGTCGCCAACAGCGATCACTCCAACTCGGCCAGATATTACGTCGCGCGCCGATCTCTACAAAGTCCCAGTCGTCAGCCGCGACGCAATATCACTTCTTGACTTCGGTGAACTCGGCATCGACGACCTTTTCGTCGTTCTTCGCCGAACCGCCCGCGCCAGCGTTGCCGCCGCCGGCGCCACCCGCCGCACCGCCGCCCGCACCGTCCGCCGCGGCCTGCGCCTGCGCATACATCAGCTCGCCCAGCTTCTGCGCGGCCTTGGACAGTTCCTCGGACTGCTTCTCCATCTGTTCCTTGGTGGCGTCCTTCTGCTTCAAGACTTCTTCCGCCGCCTTGACCGCGGTTTCGACCTTGGCCTTTTCGTCGGCGCCGACCTTGTCACCGTACTCAGTCAGCGACTTGTTGACGCTGTGCACGAGGGCGTCGAGACCGTTGCGGGCCTGCACCGTCTCGAGGATCTTCTTGTCATCCTCGGCGTGCGCTTCGGCATCCTTGACCATCTTCTGGATCTCGTCGTCCGACAATCCCGAATTGGCCTTGATCGTGATCTTGTTTTCCTTGCCCGTGGCCTTGTCCTTGGCGGACACGTGGAGGATGCCGTTGGCGTCGATGTCGAACGCGACTTCGATCTGCGGCATGCCCCGCGCCGCGGGCGGAATGCCCTCGAGGTTGAACTGGCCGAGGCTCTTGTTGCCCTGCGACACGTCGCGCTCGCCCTGCAGCACATGAATGGTGACCGCGCCCTGGTTGTCGTCCGCCGTCGAGAAGACTTGCTGCGCCTTGGTCGGGATGGTCGTGTTCTTATGGATAAGCTTGGTCATCACGCCGCCCAGCGTTTCGATGCCGAGTGAGAGCGGCGTCACGTCGAGCAGCAGCACGTCCTTGACGTCGCCCTTCAGCACGCCGCCCTGGATGGCCGCGCCGACGGCAACGGCCTCATCCGGATTGACGTCCTTGCGCGGCTCCTTGCCGAAGAATTCCTTCACCTTTTCCTGCACCTTGGGCATGCGCGTCTGGCCGCCGACGAGGATGACGTCGGAGACATCGGTCATCTTGACGCCCGCATCCTTGATCGCGGTGCGGCAGGGGCCGATGGTGCGCTCGATCAGTTCCTCGACCAGCGACTCGAACTTGGCGCGCGTGATCTTCATCGACAGATGCTTCGGCCCGGACTGGTCGGCCGTGATGTATGGCAGGTTGATTTCCGTCTGCGACGACGATGACAGTTCGATCTTGGCCTTTTCAGCCGAATCCTTGAGGCGCTGCAGGGCCAGTACGTCGTTTTTGAGATCGACGCCGGATTCCTTCTTGTATTCGGTGACGACGTAGTCGATCAGGCGCTGGTCGAAATCCTCGCCGCCCAGGAACGTGTCGCCGTTGGTGGACAACACTTCGAACTGGTGCTCGCCGTCGACGACCGCGATCTCGATGATCGAGATATCGAAGGTGCCACCGCCCAAGTCATACACCGCAATCTTGCGGTCGCCTTCCTTCTTGTCGAGGCCGAACGCCAACGCCGCCGCCGTGGGCTCGTTGATGATCCGCTTCACTTCAAGCCCGGCGATCTTGCCGGCGTCCTTGGTGGCCTGCCGTTGCGAATCGTTGAAGTACGCCGGCACCGTGACCACGGCTTCGGTGACTTCCTCTCCGAGGTAGTCTTCCGCCGTCTTCTTCATCTTGCGCAGGATTTCGGCCGAGACCTGCTGCGGCGCGATTTTCTTGCCGCGCACGTCGACCCAGGCGTCACCGTTGTCGGCCTTGACGATCTGGTAGGGCATGAGATCGATGTCCTTCTGGACCTCTTTTTCCTCGAAGCGGCGGCCGATCAGCCGCTTGACGGCGTAAATGGTGTTCTTGGGGTTGGTGACGGCCTGCCGCTTGGCGGACGCGCCGACCAGGATTTCGCCGTCCTCGAGATAGGCGACGACCGAAGGCGTCGTGCGCGCGCCTTCGGAATTTTCAATGACCTTGGGCTTGCCGCCTTCCATGATGGCGACGCAGCTGTTGGTGGTGCCGAGGTCAATACCGATGATCTTGCCCATGATGTTTTCTCCGTGATGCGAAATGACTGAATGTGCTGGAAATGGGGGCCGGGAGACGGGGCTTCAACCCACGCGCGGCTTGGGCGTTGTGTCGTGCCTGGCCTACGCGGCTTCCGGGCCCTGCGAAACCGTGACGAGCGCCGGGCGCAGCACCCGGTCGTTGACGAGGTAGCCCTTCTGGAACACGGCGACCACGGTATTGGCGGGCAGCGGGGAGGCCACCATCTGCATCGCCTGATGCAGGTTGGGATCGAACTTCTCGCCGGCGGGGTTCAACTCGGCGACGCGCGCGCGCTCGAATGCCGTCTGCAGCGCCTTGAGCGTCAATTCCGCCCCGGCTCGCAGCGAATCGAGCGAGACGTTGCTCGCCTCAAGCGTTTTTTCCAGCGCGTCCTTGACCGGTAGCATGTCCTCGGCGAAGCGCTCGATGGCGTACTTGTGCGCCTTGGCGACATCCGCCTGCGCGATGCGCCGGACGTTTTCCGTTTCGGCCTTGGCGCGAAGGAAGGCATCCTTCATTTCAGCGGCTTCGACCTGCGCTTGGGCCAGCGCCTCGGCGCCGGCGTCGGCCGGCGTGACGGGGGCCGCAGTGTCCGCGGGATCAGCCAAAGGTGGCTCGGGGGGCTTCGGGGTCATGCGAGTTCAATCCTTGGTCGTTGAAATGGTTATCCAGCGCAGATGGGGCCGGCCGGATGCCATTTCAAGACCAAGGTGCGTCGCGACAGGTCTTTCGAAAAATGTTCTCGTTCAATGACTTATGACCCATTTTTCCAGCCCGCCACCCCGGCCTGCGTGGCGGCCGATAGAGCCCGCAACGTTGCCAGTGGCAAGGGGATTCACGGGCCGACATGGCTGCGACCTTCGCCGGTGCTCCAGAGTCCTCCGGCAACAAGCCCCCGCTACCTGGGCGCACCCAACGCCTTCGCGCGCACCAGCACCAGTTCGCGGGCGTCGCGGTCCGGCGGAGCCTCCAGCCAGCCGGTGAGATTGCGGTAGGTCAGGTCCGCCATCGCGGAAATCCAGGCGGGATGCTCATTGAGGCACGGGATGACGTGGAACGCGCCACCACCCGCCTTCACGAACGTGCCCTTGCCTTCCATCGCGATCTCCTCGAGCGTCTCGAGGCAATCGGCGACGAAGCCCGGGCAGAACACATCGACCCGCGCGGCATGGGTTTCGCCCAGTTTCTTGAGCACATCGACCGTATAGGGCTTCAGCCACGGCGCCTTGCCGAAACGCGACTGGAACGTCAGCGTCCACTGATCCGGTGCCAGGCCGAGTTCGCGCGCGAGCATCCGGCCCGTGATCTGGCAGAAGCAGTGATAGGGATCGCCCAATTCCAGCGTGCGCCGCGGCACGCCGTGAAACGACAGCACCAGGTGGGCGGGCCGTCCGTTCTTCATCCAGTAATCATTGACGGACTGCGCCAGCGCCTTGATGTAGCCGGCGTCGGCATGGAAGGTCTCGACGAAGCGCAACGCCGGCAAGCGCCGCGCGTACTTGAGATGGGCGGCCACGGCGTCGAAGGCCGATGCCGTGGCGGCGGCGGAGTATTGCGGATAGAGCGGCAGCACGAGGATTTTCTCGCAGTTGGCAGCGCGCAGCTTGTCGAGTGCGCTGCCGACGCTGGGGTTGCCGTAGCGCATGCCGAGTTCGACCGGACACAGGTCCGCCGGCAACCCTGCCGACTTCAGCCGCTGGCCGAGATAGCCCAGCAGCAGCGTGCGCTGCCGCTGGCTGTGCACCAGCAAGGGCGAGCCGTCCTTCGTCCAGATCGAGGCGTATTTCTTCGCCGACTTCACCGGCCGCACGAACAGGATCACGCCGTACAGAATGGGCGCCCACAGCCACTTCGGGATCTCGATCACGCGCGGATCGGTGAGGAACTGGGCAAGATAGCGCCGCACCGCGGACGGCGTGGGCGCATCCGGCGTGCCGAGGTTGACGAGCAGCACGCCCACCTTGGGGATGCGGTCGTGCGCGAATGGGGGTTCAGGCGCGTGAGCCATGTCAGGCCAGGTTCATCCGGCGCGCCGCGCGCGCCAGTTGTCGAAATTACGGCGGGCTTCGCGGCGGATGGCGTTGCGCACCATCGGCGTCCAACCCAGCAGCGCGCCCTTGAAGCCCAGCGCCATGCGGCTCCACCGCCAGAGATCGAAGCGATCGCGCTGCGCGTGGATTCGCCCATCGCGAAACGTGAAGGATGAATCGATCCGGTTGTGCACCGGGCGGCCGGTGACCGAGAACGTGTAGCGCGGCTCCCAGTGTGCGGTGCCGGTGGCCGCATCGGCACGGATGTCGCGGAACTCGAGCGTCATGTCGCGGCCGCGCTCGCAGAACATCGTCCACATCGCGCCGACTTCGTCGCCGCGCAGGTCGAAAACCGGATCGATGAACGTTGCATCCGGCGCATAGCACGCGACCATCGTGGCCGCGTCGCGCGCGGCGAAGGCTTCGTAGAGACGCGTCAGCAACTGCGCATTCGGATGGACGCCGCTACTCATCATTGCCCTGCTGGGCCATCGCGTTGGACAGGAGCTTGGCCGTCACGTCGACAATCGGAATCACGCGCTCGTAGGCCATCCGCGTGGGGCCGATCACCCCCAGCGTGCCGATCACCTTGCCGTTGCGCTCGTACGGCGCGGTGACCACCGACAGCTCGTCCAGCGGATTGAGGCCGGACTCGCCACCGATGTAGATCTGGACGCCCTGCGCACGCTGTGAAAGATCGAGCAGATGCAGGATCGACGTCTTCTGCTCGAACATGTCGAAAAGACGGCGCAGGCGCTCCATGTTCGACGAGATGTCCTCCGTCTGCAGCAAGTTGCGCTCGCCGGTGACGACGAGGCTCTCGCCTTCGGCAAGTGCGCCCTCACCTGCGTCGACTGCGGCCGTCATCAGGCCCGCGATGTCCGCATGCAGCGCGCGCAGTTCGTCGGCGATGCGCGCGCGAATGGTGGTGAGCGGCTGCCCGGCGAAATTCTGGTTGAAGAACTGGCTGGCCTCCGCCAGTTGCGCCTGCCCGTACGAACGCTCGGTATGCAGCACGCGGTTCTGCACGTCGCCGTCGGTGGTGACGAGGATGAGCAGCACGCGGCGATCGGCGAGACGAAGGAATTCGATATGGCGGAACGCGGCCTCGCGGCGCTTCGGTGTCATCACCACGCCAGCGAACTGCGTCAACTGCGACAGCAGGCCAGCGGCGGCGCTGACGAGCTGCTGCGGGCGATCGGCCACCAGTTCGCCTTCGAGGCGCTGGATCTCGGCTTCGCCCAGCGGCTTGACCACCATCAACGTGTCGACGAAGAACCGGTAACCTTTGGCCGTGGGGATGCGCCCCGCCGACGTGTGCGGACTGGCGATGAAGCCCAGGTCCTCGAGGTCGGCCATCACGTTGCGGATCGTGGCCGGCGACAGGTCGAGGCCCGAATGGCGCGACAGCGAGCGGGAGCCCATGGGCTGTCCGTCACCGATGTAGCGTTCGATGAGGGTCTTCAGCAGGTGTTGGGCCCGTGCTTCCAGCATGGCGATGATTCTACGCTGGCACCGGAGTGGCGGAACGCCCGGCCGCGGTCAACGCTCACCCGAACGTCGGAGCCTGCGGCGCGTTGCTCCTATGGTTTAATCGTGGCCATGCCGGTTCGACCCTCCTCCGCCCCCTTTGCCCGCGTGGCACTCGTCGGGCGACATGCCAGCCCCGGCATTGCGCAACCGCTCGCGCGCCTTGCCGCCTTCCTGGCCGCACGCGGACTTGAAGTGATCGTCGAGGCCGAGACTGCGCACTACGCACCGGTTCCCGGTTTTGCCACTGCGCCGGCGGCGGAACTGGCGACGCGCGTCGACCTTGCCATCGTGCTGGGTGGTGACGGCACCATGCTCGCCATCGCGCGGCTGATGGCCCCGCACGCCGTGCCGCTGATCGGCATCAACCAGGGCCGGCTGGGCTTTCTCACCGACATCCCGCTGGCGCAGATGGAAACCGTGCTGGCAGCGATGCTCGATGGCCGTCATGTCGAGGAACGCCGCACGTTGCTGGCGGCCGTGATCGAGCGCGAGGACAGTTCGCGCCACGAGGTACTGGGGCTGAACGACGTCGTCGTCAACCGCGGCTCGCTCGGCGGGATGATCGACTGCGCGGTGGCCATCGGCGGGCGCTTTGCCTACGCGTTGCGCGCCGACGGCATCATCGTCGCCACGCCCACCGGCTCGACGGCCTACGCGCTGTCAGCGGGCGGTCCCATCCTCGCGCCGCAGTTGCCGTCGCTGTTGCTGGTGCCGATCGCGCCGCATGCGCTGACGCACCGGCCCATCGCGATCAGCGACGACGCTACCATCGCCATCACCGTCACGCGCGGCCGCGACGCCAGCGTGCACTGCGATGGCCAGACGCACGTGGCGCTGGCCGAAGGCGAGTGCGTCAAGCTGCAGCGCGCGCCTTTCGCGGCACGGTTCCTCCATCCGGAGGGCCACGATTACTTCGCGATGTTGCGCGAGAAGCTCCACTGGAGCGAGACCCCGGAGCGCCTCACCGCCGGGCGCCTGGACGCGTCGGCGTAACTCGCTCCCCTGATGCTCCGTTCGCTTTCGATTCGCAATTTCGTCGTGGTCGATGCTCTCGATGTCGAATTCGACGCGGGCTTCACGGTGCTGACCGGCGAAACCGGCGCCGGCAAGTCGATCCTGCTCGATGCGCTCGGCCTGCTGCTCGGCGACCGCTTCCTCCCGGGCCAGTTGCGCCCCGGCGCCGAGCGCGCAGAACTTGCCGCGCTGTTCGACATTGCCGACGCGCCAGCGGTGCGCGCGTGGCTGGTCGAGCATGACCTGGTCGGCGAAGACGAAGCCGTGCTGTTGCGGCGCGTGCAGGACGCGCAGGGCAAGAGCCGCGCATGGATCAATGCGCGCCCCGCAACCGTCGCGCAGATGAAGGATCTGGGCGAGCATCTCGTCGACATCCACGGGCAGCACGCGCATCAGTCGCTGGGCGCGCCGGAGGCGCAGCGCAATCTCGTCGACAGGTTCGGCGGCTTCACCACGCTGGCGCAGGAGGTGGCGCAACGCTGGCGCGCGTGGCGCGCCGCACTCGAACGCCGCGATGCGGCCGCGCTGGGTGCTGCGGCCCACGCGGCCCAACGCAATGCTCTCGACGCGCGCCGCAGCGAACTTGCGCTGCTGGCCGTCGCGGACGGCGAATGGGTGGCACTGGCGGCCGCGCAATCGCGGTTGTCGAATGCCGCCACGCTGATCACCGCCGCCGCCGACGGCATCGCCACGCTGGCCGACGCCGACGACGCGATGACGGTCCGCCTCGCGCAACTGATGCACCGGATGGAGGCCGCGGCTGCGCACGACCCGGCGTTGGCCGACGTGGTGGCGTTGTTGTCGCCCGCGCAGATCCAGATCGACGAAGCCGCGCGCGCTTTGCGCGACTATCAGCGGCGCCTCGACCTCGATCCGGACGAACAGCGTCGCGTGGAAGAGCGCCTCACCGCGATGCACGATACCGCGCGCAAGTACCGCGTGCGGCCAGAGGCCTTGCCCGAGCTGCTCGCCTCGACGGCGGCCGAACTGGCGGCGCTAGCCGATGCTGGCGACGCCGCTGCGCTGCATGCACGTGCAGAGGCCGCCGAGTACCAATTCCTCGCTGCCGCGAAGCAACTGGCACAAAAGCGCCAGTACGCCGGCAACGAGCTGGCGCATCGCGTCACCGAAGCCATGCAACAGCTGGCGATGGAAGGCGGCCATTTCGAGATTGGACAGGACGCACTGGACACGCCCGCCAGCTACGGGCTGCACGACCTCACGTTCCGCGTAGCCAGCCACCCGAAGCAACCGCTGGCTTCGCTCGCGCGCGTGGCGTCGGGCGGCGAACTTTCACGCATCGCGCTGGCGGTGCAGGTGGCCGCCAGCGAAGCCGGGCAGATTCCGACGCTGATGTTCGACGAAGTGGACAGCGGTGTCGGCGGCGCCGTGGCGGCGACCGTGGGCCAGTTGCTGCAGGCGCTCGGCTCGCGGCGGCAGGTGCTTTGCGTGACGCACCTGCCGCAGGTGGCCGCGTGTGCTGACACGCACCTGCGCGTGCGCAAGATCGGCGACGACGACGGCGTGCGCTCCGAACTCGATCGCCTCGATGCGGCGCTACGCGTGGAGGAAACGGCGCGCATGCTGGGCGGTGCACAAGTCACCGCCAAGACGCGCGCCAATGCTCGAGAATTACTGGACGCCAGCCGCCGGAAGGCCGCTATGCGTCCTTGAAGCCCGCCGCGCGCTCAGTCGATGCGCGCGCCTGAGTCTTTCACGACCTTCGCCCACTTCACGACCTCGTTGCGGATGAACACCGTGAACTGCTCGGGGGTATTTCCCCCGGGCGAGGCTCCTTGCGCGGCCCAGATCTCCTTGATGTCCTGCTTCAGCAGCGCCTTGGTCACTTCGGCCTGCAGTTTGTTGACGATGTCGGGCGGCGTGCCCGCGGGCGCCCACAAGCCATACCACGTGGTGACCTCGTAACCGGGAACACCAGCCTCCTGCACCGTCGGCACGTCCGGGAACGCCGGTGACCGCGTGGTCGTCGTGACCGCGAGTGGCCGCAACTTGCCGCCACGGATCTGCGGCGCGCTGCTGCCCATGCCGTCGAACATCAGGTCGACCTGTCCGGCCAGCAGGTCCTGCATCGCGGGGCCTGCGCCCTTGTACGGGATGTGATTCATCGTCGTGCCCGTCATCGACTTGAAGAGTTCGGGCGCCAGATGATGCGACGTGCCGTTGCCCGCCGACGCGAAATTGAGCTTGTTGGGATTGGCCTTGGCGTAGGCGACCAGCTCGGCGATCGAATTGACCGGCACCTTCGGATGCACGACGACGACGTTGGGCACCACCGCCACCAGCGTGACCGGCATCAGGTCACGCTCGAGATCGTAGGCCAGCTTGCTGTATACGCTGACCGCAATTGTGTGGTGAACCGCGCCAACGAGGAATGTGTAGCCATCGTTCGGCGATTTGGCCGCGATCTCAGCGCCGATCGTGCCGCCGGCGCCACCGCGGTTGTCGATGAAGAACGTTTGGCCCAGCGCCTGCGACAGTGCCGCCGCCAGCGGCCGCGCGAAAGCATCCGTACCGCCGCCCGCGGGAAACGGCACCACCAGCTTCACCGGCTTGGTGGGCCATGCCTGCGCGTATACGAATCCGGGAGTCAACAGCAGTGCGAATGCCGCGGCCAGCGCGCGCATGACGAATCGATTCATTGCATCCTCCAATCGTGGACTGCCGCGTCAAGTCTTGATTGCTTGTCGTCGCGCCAAAGGTGGCGCGCGGTCGCGGTGGAGACGGCAGTCTAGCGCAACAGGAGCTCGTTGCCGCGATGTGCGGGGTGAGGCCTCGATAGTGGCGCATGCGCTGCGCCGCAACTGGCGGCAGCGGCGCAATCGGCGCGCCGCTGCAGCTGCACCTTCGTCAGCCGTTGCGGGCTTTGTTGCTGCTGACCAACTTCGATGGCGTGGCCTTGACGGCCTTGACGGCCTTGGCCGGCTTGCGGATCTTCGGCGCCGAGCGCACGACCATCGGACGCGCTGCCGGGGCCGGCATCGACTCGCCAGTCTCGAGCCAGTGCTTGACGCGTTGCGCGTCGCCCATGCGCGTGTACTTGCCGATCGAATCGAGCAGCACGATCACCATCGGCTTGCTGGCCACCGTGGCCAGCATCACTACGCAGCGTCCGGCTTCGCGGATGTAACCCGTCTTCTGCAACTGGATGTCCCACGTGCCGCTCTTCACGAGCCCGTTGGAATTGTTGAAACCGAGCGTCTGCCCGGAGGGCTGGACCTCGACATGGTGCTCCGGCGTGGTGGAGTACGTGCGGATCTGCGGATAGTCCGCCGCCGCCTGCACCATTCGCGCGAGATCGGTGGCCGTGGACACGTTGCGCGGCGACAGGCCGGTCGGATCGTCGAAACGCGTGCGCGAAAGACCGAGCAGCGCCGCCTTGGCGTTCATTGCGCTGACGAACGCGGGCGTACCGCCGGGATAGTGACGCGCGAGCGTGGACGCGGCGCGGTTCTCCGACGACATGAGCGCCAGCTTCAGCATTTCGTCGCGCGACAGCGTCGAACCCATGCGCAGGCGCGAACGCGAACCCTTGAGGTAGTCGAAATCCCCCATCTCGATCTCGAGCGCCTCGTCGAGCGGCTGCCCGCCGTCGAGCACGACCATGGCCGTCATCAGCTTGGTCAGCGACGCAATCGGCGTGACTTCGTTCGCGGCCTTCGAATAGACGACCTGACCGTCGGTCGGGTCGATGACGACCGCATTGGCCGACATCAGCTTCAATTTTCCTGCGTCGAGGACCGCGGGCGCGGCCAAGGCCAGCGACGGCGCAAACACCGCGAAAACAACGAGTAAACGACGGATCATGAGGGAGCTTCTCAATAGTGACTGCCCGCGTTATCGCACGCCCGGAAGAACTCGTCAATCCCCCAATCGAATCAGGGGCTTAGGAGGTGGTTTCCCCATGACGCCCCTGCAACAACGCCTGGAGCGGCTCGGGGGCGTTCTGTCCCTGGTCCTGCTGGAGCCGCCACATGCGGGCATAGGTGCCGCCGGCGGCCAGCAGCACCGGGTGGGTCCCGCGCTCGACGATGCGCCCCTGTTCCAGCACCAGGATCTCGTCGGCGTGGACGATCGTGGACAGCCGGTGCGCGATCGTGAGCGTCGTATGGTTATGCGCGATCTCACGCAATTCCGCCTGGATAGCCTTTTCCGCGCGCGAGTCGAGCGCACTGGTGGCCTCGTCAAAGATGAGGATGTGCGGATTTTTCAGCACAGCGCGCGCGATGGCGACGCGCTGCTTCTCGCCACCGGAGAGTTTCAGGCCGCGTTCGCCGACGGAGGTGGCGTAACCGTCCGGAAGCCCGGCGATGAACGTGTCAATCTGCGCGAGGCGCGCGGCCGCGACGATTTCTTCATGCGTCGCGCCCGGCTTGCCGTACGCGATGTTGTACTCGATGCTGTCGTTGAAGAGCACGGTGTCCTGCGGGACGATTGCGATCGCCGCGCGCAGGCTGCTCTGCTTCACGTTGCGGATGTCCTGCCCGTCGATCGTGATCGTGCCGGCCGCAACATCGTAGAAGCGATAGAGCAGCCGCGCCAGCGTGGACTTGCCACCCCCTGAGGGCCCCACCACCGCCACCGTGCGGCCCGCTGGGATGGTGAACGTCACGTCGAACAGGATCTTGCGATTGGCTTCGTAGGCGAAGTCGACGTGCTCGAAGCGCACCTCCGCGCCACGGATGGCCAGCGGCGCGGCGCCGGGCGCATCCTTCACCTCCGCGTTCTCCTCGATCAGCCCGAAGAGCCGCTCCATGTCCGCCAGCGCCTGCTTGATCTCGCGATAGATGACGCCGAGGAAATTGAGCGGAATATAGAGTTGGATCATGAATGCGTTCACCAGCACCAGGTCGCCGATCGTCATCGTGCCGTTGACCACGCCCACGGTCGCGCGCCAGACGATCAGCGTGACGGCGATGGCGATGATCGCCGACTGCCCGACGTTGAGCACGGACAGCGACGTCTGGCTCTTGACCGCCGCCGCCTCGAAGCGCTGCAGGCTCTGGTCGTAGCGCTGTGCCTCCCACTCCTCGTTACCGAAGTACTTCACGGTCTCGTAGTTGAGCAGGCTGTCGATGGCCCGCGTGTTGGCCTTCGAGTCGAGCTCGTTCATCGTGCGGCGGAAGTGGGTGCGCCATTCGGTGACCAGCACCGTGAATGTGATGTAGAGCACCAGCGCGCCGAGCGTGATTGCCGAGAACGTCCAGTCGTAGCGCACGACCAGGATGGTGAGCACCAGCGTGATCTCGATCAGCGTGGGCAGGATCGAAAACAGTGCATAGCTGATCAGCGTGGAGATGCCGCGCTGGCCGCGCTCCACGTCGCGCGTCAGACCACCGGTCTGCCGGTGCAGGTGAAAGCGCAGCGACAGCGCATGCAGGTGCCGGAAGACCTCCAATGCGATCTTGCGCACCGCGCGTTGCGTGACGCGCGCGAAGAAGAATTCGCGCAGTTCGGTGAAGAGCGTGGTGGACAGCCGCAATGCGCCATAGGCCACCAACAGCGCGAACGGTACCGCCAGCAGCGCGGTGCGCTGGTCGAGGCTGTCGACGATTTCCTTCAGCAGCACCGGCACGCCGACGTTGGCCACCTTGGCCAGCACCAGGCAGGCCAGTGCGGCAACCACGCGGCCCTTGTACTCCCACAGGTAGGGAAGCAGCGTCCGCATCGTCGCCCAGTCGCCGCGCTGCGTACGCGGGACGTTGCGCTCGACGGGGGCCGGCAACGGTGCGGCGGAGTGGTGCGCAGCCATCGTCATCAAGCCCGGGTCGCGCGCTGCACGAACCACTCGTTGCCGCCGTACCCCAGCACACCCATGCCGACGCGCACCATCACGTAGGCCACCCATGTGGCGGCCTTGGCCAGCGGCGAGCGTCCGGCCCAGCGGTCGGGCTCCACACGTCGCGACCCGCCGTCGATCATCAGCAACAGTTCGATGCGCAACTGGCGGGCAAAGTGTGGGTCGCGGACGAAGATATTGGCCTCGCGCGCCATTAGCAGCGAATAGGGATCGATGTTGGACGAGCCCACCGTGGCCCACATGTCATCGACTACCGCCACCTTGGCGTGCAGGAACGAACGGTGGTACTCCTCGATGCGCACCCCGGACGCCAGCAATTGGCCATACAGCGCGCGCGACGCGTAGTGCAGCAGGCGGTACTCGACGCGCGCCTGCAGCAGCAACGTGACGGCCACGCCGCGCTGCGCCGCCGCCGTCAGTGCGTGCCGGAAGCGGATGCCGGGAAAAAAATAGGCGTTGGCAATCAGGATCTCGCGCTTGGCGGTGCGGATGGCGGCAAGGTAGGCGCGTTCGATGTCGCGCCGGTAGCGGAAGTTGTCGCGGATGACGAACTTGGCGGTCTGCGTGCCCGCTCGTTCCGCGACAAATGCGTCAGGGAACAACGGCACGTGGCTACGGTCGAGTTGCACCAACTCCACCAATGCCCACAGCCGCTGCATCGATTGCACGATCGGCCCCAGCAGCGGCCCGCGAACGCGGACGGCGAAGTCGACGCGCGGCGGCTTGTGCCCCGGCGTGTTCATGTCGTCGATCAGGTTGATCCCGCCGACGAAGGCCACTTTGCCATCCACGTGGACCAGCTTGCGGTGCATTCGGCGCAACCGGTGCGAGCGAAATTGCCACGGCGATACCTCGGGCCGGTACTTCATCAGGCGCACGCCACCTTCGCGCAGCGACCGCTCAAGCGCCTTGCTGAGGTAGTGCTTGGCGCCCCAGCCATCGACCAGTACACGAACTTCGACGCCACGCTGTACGGCATCAACCAGCGCCGCCGCCACCAGCCTGCCGGCATCGTCATCGGCAAATATGTAGGTCTCGAGCCAGATCTCGTGCTGCGCGGCGGCAATCGCCGCGCACAGCGCGGGAAAGAACTCGCCGCCGCTGCGCAGCAGGTCTATCGCATTGCCGGGCGTGAACCGGTTCATCGGGCGAGGAACACGAATGCCGCGCGTCAACGAGCCTTGCGCGGAACCTCGAAGGTGGCCGCGAGGGCCGCGTGATCAGACATCCGGCCGGCCGGGAAGGCGTAGTGGACGTGCGCATCGACGGCGGTCAGACCGCGCGCATAGATGCGATCAAGCCGAAACACCGGCATCACTGACGGGAACGTGCGTGCCGGGCGGCCCTTCACGGCTTCGAAGACTTCATATACGCCAAGCTCCTCGGTCAGCGTGCGGTCGGCCTTGCGCCGCCAATCGTTGAAATCGCCGGCGATGATCATCGGCGCATCCCGCGGCACCGTGGCGGCGATGCGATCGACCAGCGCGCGGATCTGCCAGGCGCGCCCGCGCTCGAAGAGCCCGAGATGCACGTTGAGGCAATGCAGCACCGGCGAGTGCTCGGCGAGCTTGATCTCGCAGTGCAGGATGCCGCGGCTTTCGAACGCGTGTGCCGAGTTGTCCAGATTCTCCTGTGCAATGATCGGATAGCGCGACAGTACGGCATTGCCGTGATGCCCCTGCCGGTAGACGGCGTTGCGACCATAGGCCACCTCGTGCCACATCGTGTCGGCGATGAACTCGTGCTGTGGCTTGCCGGGCCAGTCGTGGTAGCGGCCGGCGTGATGGTGATGCACCCCCTGCACCTCCTGCAGGAACAGCAGGTCGGCGGACAGCCCGTGCAACTTTTCCTTCAGCTCATGGATCACCATGCGGCGCGTGAGGTGGGAAAAGCCCTTGTGGATATTGTAGGTGGCGATGCTGAATTTCATCGGGTCTTGCTAGGGCGGCGTCGTCGGACGCGCAATCACGGAGTGTAGCGGTAAACAGGCCCGGGACCGGGTTGCGCCGGTTCCCGTGGCTTCAGCACTACTCGGCCAGCAACAGCTTTTTCGCCGCGGCGAGCTCCGCACGCTTCGCCGCATCCACCCGGGGATAGTGCAGACCGAGCGACGCCAAGCCATCGACGATGGCCGCCGCCACGATGGCGCGCGTGTACCACTTGTTGTCGGCCGGCACGACGTACCACGGCGCGTGGGGGGCGGAAGTCTTGCGGATCAGCGCCTGGTAGGCGTCCATGTACTCGTCCCAGTGGCCGCGCTCCTTCGCGTCGCCGGCGGAAAACTTCCAGTTCTTTTCCGGCTCGTCGATGCGCTCGAGGAAACGCTTCTTCTGCTCGTCGCGTGAAACGTTGAGGAAGAACTTGAGGATCAACGTGCCGTTGCGCGCCATGTATTGCTCCATCGCGCAGATGTCCTGGTAGCGATCCTCCCAGATATCGCGGGTGACGAGTTCGGGTGGGAGCTTCTGCGCGTCGAGGAAGGCCGGATGTACCTTCACCACCAGCACTTCCTCGTAGTAGCTGCGGTTGAAAACGCCGATTCGTCCGCGCTCGGGCAACACGCGCTGGCAACGCCACAGCCAGCCGTGGTCCAGTTCCTCTACCGATGGCGCCTTGAACGAATACACCTGGCAGCCCTGCGGATTGATCCCCGACATCACATGCTTGATCGCGCCATCCTTGCCCGCGGCATCCATGGCCTGGAATATCAGCAGGACTGACCAGCGATCCTGCGCATATAGCATGTCCTGCAGCTGGGAGAGCGCCTCCTTGCCGACTTCCAGCGCCTCCTGCGCGCGCGGCTTGTCCTCGGCCTTCAGCGCGCCCGTGTCATCGGCGCGGTAGTCCTTCAACTTGAACGTGCGGCCGTCCACAATCCGGTAGGGTTGGACCAGTCGATGCGCCAAACTGGTGATGTGCTTCATGTCCATGGCAGGATAACGAGGGCCGCGCCCAATCGGCGCCAATGGAACGCAGCATAGCCACAACCGGGCGCGCGTGCACGTCCTGCGGCTCGTCGCACAGCACAGCGAGTCCTTTCGCTACGGAGAACGCAATGGCATGGATCTACCTGATGGCGGCGGCAATGTTTGAAATCAGCTGGCCGGTGGGATTGAAGCTCGCGCAGAGCGATGCTCACCGGGTCGGCGGCATCGCGCTGGCGCTGACGGGCATGGGGCTCTCCGGGTTCCTGCTCTACCTAGCGCAGCGCGAGATCCCCATCGGCACCGCTTACGCGATCTGGACCGGCATCGGCGCGGCCGGCACGTTTGTCGTCGGCATCGCGTTCTTCGGGGACGCCGCCAGCCTCGCGCGCGCCATCGGCGTGCTGCTGATCATCAGCGGCGTGGTCGTGTTGAAGCTGGCCTGACGCTTCCGGTCGTCCCGGAAGGGGTGGGGTGGCTGACGGGGTTCGAACCCGCGACAACTGGAATCACAATCCAGGACTCTACCGCTGAGCTACAGCCACCATTGACCTGAACGCGACGCGCACCGCGCCGGAGATCGAAAACCTGGCACGCCCGACAGGATTTGAACCTGTTACCCCCGGCTTAGAAGGCCGGTGCTCTATCCAAATGAGCTACGGGCGCAGAACCTGTCGGAGCACTGCCTGCGGCGGCGACATATCGCGGCGCGTCGCAGGAAGCCTGTCGTGCAATGAACCTGGCCGCGATTTTAGCACAGTGCCCGGCGCATCAAACCGGTATGCCGGGGGCCGGTAAACGCTCACCGTCAGGCCTACCGAGGCGGCGTTGGTGCCGGGGTCGGGGGCCGTGGCGGCGCGGCGGTAGGGGCGTTCTCCGCCGTGGCAACGGCATCCTTGATCCGCTGGCAACGGCCGACCAGGTCGACCAGCACGCTGGCGGACCACCCGAACGTGAAGAGGCCGGAGATCGCGATGATCGGCGCCATCATGTTCCACCGGATCGGCAGTACGAAGTTGCCGTAGCCGATCGTCGTGTACGTGTTGCCCGCGAAGAACCCGGCGGTGCGCCAGTCGGGGACCATGCCCGAGTACACGAGCGAGGCCGCCCACAGGAAGATCTCGAACACGTGCAGCGCCAGCAGCGCGAACACGGTGGCGCCCATCAGCAGGTCGGCGCGCCAGTACGCGGGGTTGGCCAGGATGAACTGCGAGCGGCGCACGAGGTGGCTGGTCAGCGCACGTATGGCGGCACCGTGGAAGAGCACGATGAACACCAGCATCGCCCCGCCAAAGGCCATGTCCGCAGCGGGCATCACCTGCAGCATCTGCGAAATGAACGGCAGGTTGGCGATGTCCTGCGGCATGCCGGCCAGCGAGCTGGCACCGCTTTCCAGCGTGCCGGGCACCGCGTTCAAGGCATTGCTGACATCCTGGGTGGCACCGGAAATGATTCCGGGCGCGGGGTCGGCCATCGTGTTGGCTCCGGCATCGTGCGTGAGATCGGCAGCGATGATCGCATACCGGCGGCATGCCTTACGTCGTATTTGCGGGCGCCGCGAAGGTACCAGGACCGTGCACGACGAAGCAACGCGGACAACATCATATGGCGATGCGCAGTCTCTGCCTATACAGCCCTTGCCGCGCGCTGCGCGATCTGCATGAAGTGCGAGAGCGGCGGCGTGACGACGCCGGCGACCTTCGCCTCGTCGTCCCAGCGGCGTAGCCGCATCGCATCGCGGGCATAGGGCCGGGCGACGAATGCTTCGGCTTCGGCGGACGCGTGGATTCCGCCCTGGAGCTTTAAGCTGCGGCGCGAATCCTCCGACAACGCGTCGTAGTAGTAGCTCTCCAGCGCACAAAGCGCTCGCTTGGCTTCCACGTGCAGGCGGATCGGTTCGAGGACTGCCTCGCCAAACGTGCCACGCAGGAACGGAATGGCGAAGTACTGGTGCGTGTCGTCGATACCGCGCGCCGTGGGGGTATCTCCCTGCAGGTTCAGCATGTGACCGAGGTCGTGCAGCAGCGAGGCGGTGATGAGCGCGTCGCTCGCGCCCTCTGCTTCCGCCAGCGTCGCCGCCTGCAGCGCATGCTCCAGTTGTGTCACCGGTTCGCCCGCGTAGCCGAGATTGCCGTGGGCAGCGAATACCTTTTCGATGTCGTCGAGGCGCAGCGCCATTACCGGGGCTTGTCCGCAAGGTTGCCCGGCGCGACGGCGTCCGGGGCCGCGGCGGCGGCGCGTCTTGGTGGGGTCTTCAAGCGGCTGGCGCGCAGCTTGCCCGCCTGCTCGAGGATCGGATATGCGATTGAGCACAGGTGCGAGTTGATCCGCTTCATGTCGCTGATCACGTCGAGATGCAGCGAACTGGTCTCGATGGCCTGAACGCTTTGCCCCGACAACCGGTCGAGGTGGGTGGCGGCATAGGCGCGCTCGAGGTCACGGAAGCGCTCCTTCTCGGAAAGCAGCAACTGCGCGCTCTTCACGTCTCCGTTGATGAACACGTTGAGGCCGAGCTTCAGGTTGCCCACGAGGCGCGCGTGCAGGTCGCACAACTCGGCGGTGCCGGCCACGGAGAACGAGCGGTTGAGCGAGATCTTCTTCTCCTGCACGTCCTCGACGATACGCTCGATGATGTCGCCCACCTGCTCGAGGTTGATCGTGAGCGAAATGATCTCGGCCCAGCGGCGGCCGTCGCGGTCATCGAGCGCCTCGCGGCTGATCTGCGTCAGGTAGAACTTGACGGCGCTGTAGAGTTGGTCGACGTCGTCGTCGAGCAGCCGAACTTCGGCGACCACCGCCTGGTTATTGGTCCGCAATACTTCCAGCATGCCGTTCAGCATCTGTTCAATGAGGTCGCCGATCCGCAGCGCTTCCCGCGCGGCATTGGCGATGGCCAGCGCCGGCGTGGGCAACGCGGCCTCGTCAAGATGCCGGGGCGCCGCCTGCATGGCCGCGGCCGCGCCGTTGTCCGGAAACAGCTTGACGCACCAGCGCGCGATGACATCGGTGAAGCCGATGAAGAGCATGGCCAGCGTCACGTTGAACACCACGTGGAAATTGACGACCTGCCGCTGGGCTTCAGGCTGGAACGACGCAAGCAGCGGCTCCAGCCATGGCAACGCGATCGCGAAAAGCACGGAGCCGATCACCTTGAGTATCAGGTTGCCGAGTGCCACGCGGCGGCCGATCGGATTGGTCGCGCCGGTCGCCAGGAGTGCCAGCACGCCGCTGCCCAGATTGGCGCCGAGGACGAAGCCCAGCGCGACTGGCACGGCGATGACGCCGGCGGCCGCCAGCGCGGCGGTGAGCAGCACGATGGCGAGGCTCGACCACGACAGCACGACAAGGAGCGCGCCGATCAGCATGTCGAGCATCAGGTCGCCCGACACCGAAGCGAACAGCACCTTCACGCCCTGCGCCTCGACGATGGGCTTGGTGGCGGCCATGATCAACTGCAGCGCCAGGATGATGAGGCCGAGGCCGATCGCCACCCGCCCGATCTGGCCGGCGCGCGTGCCCTTGCGGGACAGGAAGAACATTACGCCGAAGAAGATCAGCAGCGGTGATAGCCACGACAGGTCCAGCGAGAACACCTGCGCCATGATGGCAGTGCCGACGTCGGCCCCCAGCATGATCGCCAGCGCCGGTGCGAGCGGGATCAGATTGCGCGCGACGAAGGAACTGGTGATCAGCGCCGTGGCGCTCGATGACTGCACGAGCCCGGTGACGCCAAGCCCGGCCGCAAAGGCCGAGAAGCGGTTGGAGACACTGGCCGCGAGCACATGCCGCAGGTTGGCACCGAGCACGCGCAGCACGCCCGAACGCACGATGTGCGTGCCCCATATGAGCAGGGCGACGCTGGCCAGCAGGTTGAGTAGTGTCTGCATCAGTGCTGGCTTATCCCCACGGGAGCGAGAAGGTCTTGAGGTTGGTGAATGACTTGATCGCTTCCTGCACGCCTTCCTTGTAGCCCAGGCCCGAATCCTTGATGCCGCCGAAAGGCGTCAACTCGAGTCGATAACCCGGCACCTCGCGAACATTGACGGTGCCGACATCGAGCTCGTTGACGAAGCGCGTGATGTAGTCGAGGCGCTGCGTGCAGACGGCGGAAGACAGGCCGTAGGCCGTGCCGTTGGAGATCTTGATCGCCTCGGCGATCGAGCCGAAGCGGATCACCGGTGACACCGGGCCGAAGGTTTCCTGCATGACCACCGTCATGGCCGGATCGACGCGATCGAGCACCGTGGGCGAATAGAGAGCGCCGCGCCGGATGTTACCCACCAGCAGTTTCGCGCCTTGTGCCACCGCCTCGTTGACGCGCTGCTCGAACGCTATCGCCGCGGGTTCGTCAATCACCGTGCCCATGTCCACCGACCGATCCGCAGGATCGCCGTAGGTCCACGCCTGGGTCTTCGCGACCAGCAGCTCGACAAAGCGATCCGCGACGGCTTCGTGCACCAGCATCCGCTTGACCGCCGTGCAGCGCTGGCCGCTGTTTTTGTAGGAGCCTTGCGAGGCCAGCGTGGCAGCTTCCTCGATGTCGGCGTCTTCCATCACGATGATCGGGTCGTTGCCGCCGAGCTCGAGCACCACGCGGCGATA
>JBBQEY010000032.1:0-21155 GCA_038321425.1 Burkholderiales bacterium
ATTTGGCCGGCAAGCCCCAGCGCCCGGACGCGGGCAATGCCAGCGCGAGTCCGCCGATCACGGCCAGCAGCGTGCCCAGCACCGAGATTGCCAGCGTTTCCAGCGCAGCCCACCCGGTACGGGCGAGGAACGGCGCATCCATCGCTGGCGGCACGAAGCCACTCGCAAAATCGCCCATCTTGCCGAGGGCCTCGAGCGAGAACAGGCTGGCCCAGTCGCCGGAAAGCGTTGCGATGCACGCGGCGAGGAACAGCAGGAACGCGAGCGACGCGACGACGGTGCGGGTGATGTTGCTCAAGCGAGCCACCGCCGCAGCGTGCTGCTGACCGTGTCGGCAACGAATACCAGCGCGACGAAGACGAGCAGCATCGTCAGCACCTCACCACCCGCCAGCATCTTCATCGACAGCTCCATTTGCTGGCCGAGGCCGCCGGCGCCGACGAAGCCCATCACGACGGATGCGCGGATTGCACACTCCCAGCGATAGATGGTGTACGACATGAGCTCCGGCAGGCAGACCGGCAGCGTGCCATACAGGAAGGCCTGGCTGCGCGATGCGCCGTTGGCAAGCAGTGCGCGCGTGGCCTGCGTCTCGCCCGACTCCAGAATTTCGATGTAGACCTTGCCCAGCATGCCGCCATACGTGAGCGCAATGGCGATGACGCCGGCGGTGTCGCCCAGGCCCACTGCACGCACGAACAACAGCGCCCAGACGATTTCCGGAATCGACCGCAACACGATCAGCAGTGAACGGATCGCCACCCGTATGCCAGCGCAGAGCGCGCACATGCGGCCTCCGGCCAACGCCGAAACCGACAGCACGCGCGTGGCGAGCAGTGCAAACGGCGTGGCGATGACGACGGCCAGCGTCGTGCCGACCGTGGCTATCGCAATCGTTTTCCACGTGGCGCCCGCCACGAGCGCGAGAAAGGGCAGGTCGACGCGCGGCGGAAAGAATGTCGCGAGAAACTGCCGCGTGGAGCGCAGGCTGGCCTCGCCCCAAAGCGAGGCCGGATTGAATTCCGCAAGCCAGCCGGTGGGAATCAGCACGACGACCGCTACCAGGGTCCACGCGATGCGCGCGCGCCAGGCCGGATCGACGGGCGGTGCTGCGGTGAACGCGTGCATGGCCGCCGGCGCTCAGAGGCAACGTGTCAGGGTGCGGCGCGCATCGTCTACCGTGGGCGGCGCCTGGAACGAAGTACCCAGTTCGGTGCCGTAGAGATCCGCCAGCAATGCATCACTGACGGCGGCGCGTGGCAGGTCGAAGAGCACCTTGCCGTCACGCAGTCCGACGAGGCGCGGAAAGCGCGCCAGTGCGAGATCGACGGCATGCAGCGACACGACCAGTGTGGCCGCGCGTTCGCGTGCCGCCTGCTGCAAAACTTCCAGCGCGGCGCTGGCCAGCGCGGGATCGAGCGCCGATACCGGCTCGTCGAGCAGGAAGAGGCGCGCGCGCGATACCAGGAGGCGCGCCAGGCCGACCCGCTGCCGCTCGCCGCCCGAGAGCCGGTCGCAGCGCAGGAAGAGCTTGTCCTCGAGCCGGAACTGCGCCAGCGCATCGCGCGCCGCGACCACGTCGCGGGGGTGCACGAGGGACCGCAAGGCCTCCCACGTCGTCCACTGCGGCAGGCGCCCGGCCAACACGGCGTTGACCACCCGCTGGCGCGGCGCCAGTGGTGGCGCCTGTGGCGCGAGGAAAAGTTCGCCGCGCAACGCATGCAGCGCGCTGCCGGAAAGGGACCATGGATCGCTGCCGAACAGGTTGACGTTGCCTACGGTCGGCCGCAGCGCGCAGGCCAGCGTGGTCAGGAGGGTGGTCTTCCCGGCGCCCGAAGGCCCGATGATCGCCACCTGCTCGCCCGGCGCCAGTGCGAGCGAAATTCCGGACAGCGCCGTGCGGCCGTCGGCGTAGGCGACGGCGACCGCCGTCAACGACGATGGCGGCAGCGGCGCAGGCACCGGCGAGCGCATGGCGATGCGGCGGTTCTACAGCAGCTTACTTGAGAAGACCCGCGGAACGCGCGGCGTCCTCGATGCCTTTGTAATTCTCCACCGTGGTGGGCACGAATTTCGTTGCCCGCTGCAGCTTGAGAATCGCGGCGTCCTCGGGCTTGGCCGGATCGAGGGCGAGGAACGCGGCACGGATCTTCGCCACCAGCGCCGGATCGAGATCGCTGCGCACCGTCCAGTTGTAGTCGAAGTAGGGCGGCGTCGTGTAGAACACTATCACTTCCTTCGGATCGATCTTCTTGTCCTCGAGCAACTTGTTCCACACCGAGATGTTGAGCGCACCGGCATCGACCTTGCCGCCCGCCACCTGGAACGCGGTCGCGTCGTGCGCGCCGGAATAGGCCACGCGCATGTCCTTGTCGGGATTGAGTCCCGCCTGCAGCATGGTTGAACGCGGCATCAGGTGCCCGGAGGTCGAGGACACCGAACCGAACGCGAAATTCTTGCCCTTGAGATCGGCAAGGCTCTTGATGCCGCTGCCGGCCTTGGTGATAAACACCGACTTGAACTCGGCATCCTCGGCGCGCTGCACCAGCGGGATGGCGCCGCCGTTGGTGCGGTTGTTGGCCTGGACGAAGGTGAAGCCGCCGTACCAGACCATGTCGAGCTTCTTGCCCGCGAGGCCCTCGACGGTGGCGGCGTAGTCGGTGACCGGCGTGAACTCGACCTTGGTCCCGGTCTTGGCTTCGAGATACTTGCCCAGCGGGGCAAACTTGCGCTGCAACTCGGTGGGCGCTTCGTCGGGGATGGCCGATACCTTGAGCACGGTTTGGGCCGAGGCGAGCGCGCTCAGACCGAGGACGGTTCCGATCAGGAACGCCCACTGCGCGCCGCGCAACGTGCGCGAATGGATTGAGTTCGACATGGACAGGCTCCTTGGATGCGGGGTGGCGCGCCACAGGCGCGCGGGAGGATGGGCTCGCGCTATGATCGCGACCTCGAAGTATAACCAACGGACCACAGGATGCCGGGCTACCGAATTGTCGAGCGACTGGTCCGCGATGGCGCGGCCGAACGCGATGCGCTGGCCGCCGGGCTGCAGGCGCCGGCAGCCGCGATTCCGCCGCGCTATTTCTACGATGCATTGGGCTGCGCGCTGTTCAGCGCGATCTGCGAGTTGCCGGAGTATTACCCCACCCGCACCGAACGCGCGATCTTCGACGACCATCGCGACGATATCGCCAATGCGGTGGGACGCGGCCATCAGTTCGTCGACCTCGGGGCAGGGGACTGCCGCAAGGCGCTCGCGTGGTTGCCGTTTCTTGCGCCGTCGCGCTATATCGCTGTGGATATCGCGGGTGCCGAGATTGCCAATTCGCTGGCGAAGATGGCAACCGATTTTCCGGAGATCGACATGCTGGGCGTGGTGGCCGACTTCACCAGTGGCCTCGACCTCGAACAGGATCTCGACGCTGCCCCGGTCACGTTCTTCTACCCCGGCTCGTCGATCGGTAATTTCACCCCGGCGGGCGCATCGTCATTCCTGCAGGCGGTGAAGCGTCACTGCGCCGGCCGCGACGACAGCGGTCTTCTGATTGGCGTGGACACCAAGAAGGACAAGGCGCGGCTCGACGCCGCCTACGATGATGCGCTGGGCGTCACGGCCGCGTTCAATCGCAATGTGCTGAATCACGTCAACCGGGTGCTGGGCAGCAACTTCCGGCCGGAGGCCTTTGGGCATCGCGGCTTCTACAACGAAGCGGCCGGGCGGATCGAAATGCATCTCGAGGCGATCACCGCGCAATGCGTGCGCTGGCCGGGCGTGGAGCGCACGTTCGCCGCGGGCGAACGCATCCACACCGAAAATTCATATAAATATTCGCCGCCCGAATTCACGGCGCTGGTGCGCGGCGCCGGGTTCGATCGTGTGCAGTGCTGGCAGGATCCGCAGCGAGACTTCGCGGTGTTCCACGCCGCGTGAGGCGCGGCCCCTACTTGGTGCCGCCCAGGCCCGGCGATTCCACGCGCTCGTGTCCCACCACCTTGCGCAAGGCTATGCGGTCGAGCACCTTCACCACGCGGCCGTGGACCTGGATCAGGCCTTCCTCATGAAAGCGGGAAAAAAGGCGGCTGACCGTTTCGAGCTTCAGGCCCAGGTGGCTGCCGATTTCCTCCCGCGTCATGCGCAGGACGAACTCGACGGACGAGTAGCCTCGCTCGTGGTAGCGCTGCGCGAGGTCGAGCAGGAAGGTGGCGAGCCGCTGGTCGGCTTGCATCGTGCCCAGCATCAGCATCGAATGGCGTTCCCGCGCGATGTCCTTCGACAGGAGACGCGTCAGGCTGTGCTGGAAGTGGGCGTTTTGCCGTGCAAGTGTCTCGATACGGTCGAAGGGAATAGCACAGACTTCCATGTCTTCGAGGGCGACTGCCTCGCAGTCGTGGCTGTCCGCGGCGATGCCGTCCGTGCCGAGCACATCCCCCGCCATGTGGTAACCCGCAACCTGGCAATGGCCGTCTTCGCCGGGCAGCACGGTCTTGCATGAGCCGGAACGAATGGCATAGAGCGCCGTGAATTTCTCGCCGGCGCGAAACAGGATGTCGCCCTTGCGCAGCCGGATGCGCCGCGCCACCAGTGGGTCCAGGAGCCGCATCTCGGCGGCGTCGAGCCCGTTGGGCATGCATCGATTCCTCACACTGCACAGCGAGCACGGCGACGACGTGCGCGGAAACTCCCGCAGGTTCGAATTCGAAGTCGTATTGGCCCCATGCGTGGACGCGTTCAGGGCTTGAGCGGCGGTGGTTGCAGGCATGGCGGGCCTTCCTTCGTGTAGGTCCATACGTTTACATCAGTGCGGAAGCGGATCGAGATTGGCGACCACGTCCCGCACCTTGCCGAATTCGAGACTCTTGTCAAAAAAGCGGCTTGCGCCTGCTTCGAGGCAGACGCGGCGATACTGCGGACTGGGGTGGTTGGTCAGCACCAGGTACGTCGTGGCAGGCGACAGCGGGTGGAGGCCGCGCAGCACGTCGACGGCAGTGCCCCCGATGAGCTGATAGTCGAGGACGACGCAATCCGGACTCGTCCGCTGGATGCCGGCGATGGCCTCGGCGGGCGACTCCGCAAAGCCGACGACGCAGACACCGGGAAGTTCATGGAGCATCTCCACCAGATGATCCCGTATCGGTGGCGAGTCCTCGACGATAAAAACCTTGGTGCAGATGGCGGTGCTCATGGGGCTCGAGTATCCGCACCATGGATGCGACCGTCGATCAGGCGTGGCTGATCGGACGCCTAGGGCAATGCTGATTGCGGCGTAGGGGAGTGCAGGTGCGCGGGTAGGGGGCGCCCTACCCGCAGCGGCACGCCGTCGTCAGGCGGGCGCGCTCGAGTCGTCGACGAGCCGGTGCCTCAAGGCGTAATGGATCATTTCCGCGCCGTTACTCACGTTCAACTTTTCCATCAGCCGCGCCTTGTGGGTGCTGACCGTCTTGCCCGACAGATTCAACTGTGCTGCGATGTCGGTGACCGACTTGCCCGACACCAGCAGGTTGAACACCTGGTACTCCCGGTCGGACAGCGTGGTGTGCGGTGGCCCGTCGCTGTGCGGCATGGCGCCGAGCGCCAGTTGCTCGGCGACCTCGGCGCTGATGAAGGCACCGCCCCCGGCCACCTTGCGAATCGCGGTCACGAGCAGCGTGGCCGCGCTTTCCTTCGTCACGTAGCCCGACGCGCCGGCCTTGATCGCGCGAACACCGTACTGGTGCTCCTGGTGCATGCTGAGCACCAGCACCCGCAGCCGCGGCTTTTCCGTTTTGACCAGTTTGATGAGGTCGACGCCGCTGCGCCCCGGCATCGACATGTCAAGGAGCAGCACCGCAAAATCGAGCGCGCGCACTTGCTGCATCACCTCCGTGCCGTCGCGCGCCTCACCCACCACGTCGAGGTCGCCGGCCGCGAGCAGCAGCTGTTTCAGTCCCTCCCGCATGATGGTGTGATCGTCGGCGATCAATACGCGGATCATGATTTCTCCGCGGCCTTCGCGATGGGCAGCAGCACTTCAATCACGGTGCCCTTGCCCCGCTCGCTGTTGACTGCAGCATGGCCACCCAGCAGGTAGGCGCGCTCGCGCAGGCCAATCAGCCCGAACGATCCTGCCTTGCGCGTGTCGTTCTGGGCGAAGCCCTTGCCGTTGTCGTGGATGCTCACCATGATTGCGTTCGAATCGAGATTGATCGCGACCTCGACGTGCTTCGCGTCCGCGTGCTTGGTGATATTGGTGAGCGCCTCCTGCACGACGCGAAAGACGGCTGTCGAGTGCGCCTCCGGCACCTGCATCCCGGGGTTGCTGATCGCCAATTCGCACGGGATGCCCGCCCGCTGCATGAAATTGTCCACCAGCCATTCTACGGCCGGAACCAGGCCGAGGTCATCGAGCAGCAGCGGGCGGAGGTCGGCGGCGATCCGCCGCGTGGCGGCGACCGTGACGCCCAGCAGCGCGGCCATCCTGTCCAGCCGCTCCGCGAGCGACACCTCGGCCGCCGGCATCTTTTCCCGGCACCAGGCGACGTCCATCTGCAGCATGGTCAGTGCCTGCCCCAGTTCGTCATGGAGTTCGCGCGCGATACGATTTTTTTGCTGCTCGCCGGCGAGATCGGCGGCGGCGGAGAGCTTCTGCAAATCTTCCTTCGACTGCCGCAGGTCCGCCTCGGCCCGCGTCCACGCGGTGACATCGCGCAGGATGGCGGTATAGAACTTCGCCCCACTATCGGTGAGCTGTGAAATCGAGGCATCGATCGGGAACTCAAGCCCATTGTCGTGCCGCCTGCCCGTGACGGTACGCGAGCCTCCCATCCGCCGCGACACCGTGCCGTCCTCGCCGAAGCGACGCACGTGGTCGGGATGATGGGCGCGCGCATGCGCGGGCATCAATTCGGTCAGCGGCATACCCACCGCCGTCTCGCGCGGGCAGCCGAACATCGCCTCCGCCGCGACATTGAACGACACGATGATCTGGTTGGTGTCGGCGATGATGATCGAATCCATCGCCGAGTCGAGAATGCCCTGCAGACGCGCTTCGCTGCGCACCAGCATGGTCTCGGTCTGCAGGCGTTCGGAGACATCGCGCAGGATCACCGTGAAGAACTTCCGATGGTCTTCGACGTGCTGCGAAATGGAGGCTTCGACGGGGAATTCCGTTCCATCGGCGCGGAGGGCTGCAAGCACGGTCTGGTGGCCGAGCTTGCGCGAGGTCGTGCCCGTTGCACCGAAATGCCTGATGTGTGCGCGATGCGCCGCCTGAAACTGCGCGGGAATGAGCTTGTCCAGCGGCCGCCCCAGCATCGCTTCGCGCGGCTGGAGAAACGCATTTTCGGCTGCCGCGTTGAACAGGACAATGCATTGATTCTCGTCTACGGTGATGATCGGGTCCATCGCCGACTCGACGATGTCGCGGACGCGTGCTTCCAGCCCGACCACCGTCGGCGACGCGGACTGTTCCTGTTGCATCTGCGCAAAGAGCACCCACGCGGCGACCATCGCTGCCGTCGTGCCCAGGAGGCCCGCGCCAAGCAGCATTTCCGGGCGCCAGCCATCGTGCGACCACGCCGCGATACCGAGCGTCACCGTCGCCGCGATCAGGGCGATGATCAACACCAGAAGGGCGTGTTGCCTGCCGGAAATCGGAGTCAACATCGCCTGATTAAAGCATACCGCGGCGGCGCGTTCCCGCCCGCCGCAAACAGTCGCCGCCCCTGCGGCTACTGTGCCGGTGGCCTGCGGTCCGCGGGCCCTGCGGGCACCGCCAGGCCAAGGCGCTCAAGAATGCCCGCCCAGCTCTGCGGCGATCGGCCCAGGGCGAGCGGTGTCTCGGCGTCGTAGTGCACCGTCCAGGACTGCTCGTCGGCCGCCAACTCGTCGCAGGTGTGCAGCTGCAGGTCCAGCACTGCGACATCGGCATCCGACGCGTCGGTTCCGCGCAGATTGCGCTCAACAATGCGACGTTGCAGCGTGGCGTTGCTCGCGGTGAACGCAAGCACGACGAACGGGATTTGGAGTTCGGCGGCGAGATCCCGGAAGGTCTCTCGCTGCCAGCGTTGCAGAAATGCACCGTCGATGATGGTCACCAAGCCGGCCGCTGCAACGCTCGCTGCCAGCTGGCGCACGTAGTCATAGGTTTGCCTGGTGGTGTCGGCGCTGTAAAGAGCATCCGCGCCCACGCCTTCGGTGTGCAGCATCGCGGGCACGCCGAGGCGCCGCTTGCGCTCGAGGTCCGTGCGGATGCGCACGGCGCCAATGTGCTCCAGCAGCATTCCCGACAGCGCCGTCTTGCCGCAGCCGGAAAAGCCGTGCGTGATGATGAGCGCGGGGGCAGACGCGCGGGCACAGGCTTGTGCCAGCCGCAGGTATCCATCGCGTTCGCGGAGTAGCGCCGCGGGGTCATCGGCGGACGAAAGCTGGACCACTCGCAACTGCACGATCTTGGCGCGCACCAATGCGCGGTAGACGAGGTAGAAGCGCAGCACCGGCAGCCCGGCATAGTCGCCGGTGCGTTCGAGATAGGCATTGAGGAAGCGGTGCGCCAGGCAGGCGTGGCCGCGCTCGTGCAGGTCCATGACGGTGAACGCGATCTCGCTTTGCACATCGATCCAGCGCATCGCATCGTTGAATTCGATGCAGTCGAAGATCACGACCTCGCCGGGAAGTACCGCGATGTTGCGGAGGTGCAGGTCGCCGTGGCACTCCCGGACAAAGCCCTGCGCGCGCCGCGCGCGGAACACCGGTGCGAGCGCGGCGTGTTCGCGCCGGGTCCACGACTCCAGTTGGGCGAGAGCCGCCTGGCCCTCCGGCGCGGCCATGGCGGAGCCGATGTGGTCGAAATTGGCCAGCGCGATCTCCAGGATCGACTCGGGCGTGCCACATGCCGGCGGGGGCACACCGCCGGCAATGGCCGCATGGAAGTCCGCAACCCGGGCGGCCAGCGCATCGATGTCGTGCGGCGCAAGCTCATCGCGCGCCAGCACCTCGCTGGCCAGCGCATGCTGGGAAAACTCGCGCATCTTTACCGCGTACTCCAGCACCGGCCCGCTGCCTCCGAGGACAGGCGCGCCGGGCGTGCCGGTTATCGCGATGACGTCGAGATAGAGCGCGGGCGCAAGGCGACGGTTGAGCCGCAGTTCCTGTTCGCAAAAGTGACGCCGGGCCGCAAGCGTCGTGAAATCCAGGAATCCGAGATTGACCGCTTTCTTGAGCTTGTACGCATGCACCCCGGTCAGCAGCACGTAGGAGATGTGCGTCTCCAGGACTCTGACGCTGGCACATCCCGGTCCATGCACGGCGGGGTCGGCAAGCGCCGCGACGAGGCGATCCTGCCCGGCGCTGGACGCATTGCCCGTGCGTGGCGACGGGTTTGCTCGCGGTGAAATCACGCCGGGGAGATCATTCGTCGGCACATCAGGATCCGCGGACGCGACGTGCGCGAGAATGCGCATCGCCAAGCGCCCATACTAGCGTGGAGCGAGGGAGGGGGCTTGATCGGCGTCGACCCCGGTGAGGCTTGGGGTCCGCCCGGAATGTCGCGAACGTGGTTTGACCTGTGTCAAATGACCTGACGCCGCGCTGCCGTATCGTGGCGCTTCAAGCGCGCGCCAGTGGCAACGCCCTTTTGTCCCGGCGGCACTGCAATCAAGGAGCAATGGCATTGAAAGCCGACGAAAATGGCAACCCCCGCCGTGGATTTTTTGCGCGCAGCTGGCAGCGCCTTGCCACGCCCAGCGCACGATGGTCGGTGCTGGCGCTGGTCCTGCTTGGCCTGGTCGTCGGCGCCGCCGCCACCATCGGCACGCAGGTGATGGTGGCGGCCACGGGCACCGATGAATTCTGCGGTGGCGCATGCCATTCGATGACGTGGGTGGCCACCGAACACAAGGCCAGCGTGCATCACGTCAACCGCACCGGAGTCCAGGCCGGCTGTCAGGACTGCCATATCCCGCACCAGTATCCGGCCATCCTGTTCTACAAGGCCAAGGCCGGAATCAAAGACGCGATCGCCGAGGCGAGCGGCGTCATTTCCACCGAGGAAAAATTCAAGAAGGAACGGCTGCGCATGGCCAAGGTGGTGTGGGCGGAATTCAAGGAAACCAACTCCGCGAACTGCCGCACCTGCCACAAGATCACGCCCGAGATCGTCGCGAAGCAAAAGCCCTTCGTGCAACCGATGCACAAGCAGTTCCTGGACGGTTCGGCGACCTGCATCGACTGCCACAAAGGCGTGGGCCACGAGACCCCCGACGAGTAAGCCTCGTCAGCGCCTGACCGGGTGCTTGGCAAGCTTGCGCTGCAGGGTGCGCCGGTGCATCGACAATGCGCGCGCGGCCCCCGAAATGTTGTCGTTGTGGGCGCGCAGGACCCGGGTGAGCTGCTCCCACTCCATGCGCTTCAGCGACATCGGCCGGACGCTGGGCAGCGTCGCGGGATTGCCGGCTTCGTGATGGAAGGCGGCGACGATCTCGTCGCCCGTGGCCGGCTTGCAGAGGTAATAGACCGCGCCGAGTTTGATGGCCTCGATGGCCGTCGCAATGCTGCCGTAGCCAGTCAGGACGACGATGCGGGCGTCCGGGTGGCGTTGGTGCAGCGTGGCCACGAGCTTCAATCCCGACTCCCCCGCAATCTTCAACTCGACCAGCACCCGGTCCGGCGGACTCCGGTCGGCCTGCGCCAGCGCGGCGCTGATCGTTGCTGTGCAGCTGACGAGAAAGCGCCGGTCGGCCAGGGCGCGTGCGATGCCGCCGCAGTAGGCTTCGTCGTCGTCAACCACCAGAACATTGCATCGACGCGGTTCTGTCATCATCGGACCCGACAATCTGCTTCATCAAGCCTGCGGCCGATTGCCACAGTTCCGCCTGGATCATGACGGAGGGACGCACGCGCGACATTGATTTCGATCAAGCGCGCGCTTCGATGGCTTCAATGGAAAAGGCCGGCATCGAGCCGGCCTTGTTCACTGCCTTGCCGCATTGAAACGTCGACTACATCGCGAGAACCCACTTCATGATCGCCTTGACGTCGTCGGGGCTGGCTTTGACGGCCGGATGGGCCGTTGCCGCGGTCAGCTTGGCGGTAAGCGTGGCTTCCGCATCGGCCTTGCCCTTGTACTTGGCGGCGATGTCCTTGAACGACGGTCCCATCTTCTTGGTGTCCACAGCGTGACAATTGAGGCAGCCGCTGCTCTTCGCGAGGGCTTCCTGCGCGTTGGCCCCACCGGCGGCAGCAAGGCCAAGCGAGGCCGCGATGATCATGCTGGTCAACAGTTTCAATTCCATGGTTGCGTCTCCGTTGCGCGGATTGGTTGGTCTTGAGCGTGTGCCGGCTCGTCTTCCGTACGCTTGATATTAACGCATGTAGTCTGGCATTGGTTGGCAAGAGTCCGGTGTTCGGTGCGCGATTGGCCTTGGGTGCGTCAAAATGACGCGTGACCGGGTCGCGGCGAACGTTGCGCATCGCGCACCGGACCTTGCGTTGGCAAGTGGCGCCTAGGATACTTCCCACAAGCGAGTCTCGAGGAACGCCTGTGGATGTACGCAAGTCGGCGCTGGTTGAGCATTCCGCCGGCGAGATGTTCGATCTGATCGAAGCAGCCGAGCACTATGGCGCCTTCCTGCCCTGGTGCACGGGTGCGACGATCATCGAGCGGGACGACACGGTGGTGGTCGCGCGCATCGCGGTCAAGTATCGCGGCATTGCGTTCAGCTTTACCACCCGCAATCTCAAGCGCCGTCCGCACTGGATGGCCATTCACCTCGAGAACGGTCCGTTCAGCGCGTTCGAAGGCGAATGGCGGTTGCTGGAGCTGGCGCCCGGCGCCTGCAAGGTCGAGTTCGCGTTGCACTACGAGTTCGACCATCGGCTGGTCGGCCGGTTTGCGGCGCCGGTGTTCGACGGCATAGCCCGTACCATGATCGATGCGTTTGTGGTGCGCGCCGACCGGGTCCTGGTGGCCAGTCCTCCACCGCTTGCGCGTGGCAATTTACCCGACGATGGAGTGTCATCATGACCAATCAAGTTGACTTCGATGCATTGCGCACTTCCCGCCTCGGCGCCGAGCTGACGGACGAGCAGGTGCGCACGCTTGCCGGCATTGTCACATTTCGCGATCTGCCGACCGGAACAGTGCTGGTGCAGGAAGGCACCTCCGACAACCACCTCTATGTGATCGTGAGCGGCGTGCTCGGAGTCATCCGCAACGCCGGCCAGGAGAATGAGGTGACGTTGCTGTCGCTGGATGCGGGCGACCTGGTCGGCGAACTCGGTTTCATCGATGGATCCCAGCACTATGCTTCGCTGGTGGCGACCGGCCCCACGCGGGTATTCGGGCTCGAGCGCGAGAAGCTGGAGTCGTTGCTGCAGGTCCATCCGGAGATCGTATATCGGGTGATGCGGGCGATCATCCGGACCGTGCACCAGATCCAGCGCCGGCTGTCGATGCATTCGGTGGAACTCGCCAACTACATCTACAAGCAGCACGGCAGGTACTGAACCTGGCTTGCAGTTTGTTCCTTGGTCCCGATCAGGATGGCCATCATGGGCGGCGCCCGTGCGGCGTACGCGGCGTACTTTCGGCTTCTGGCGCCCTAAAGGCTCCTGGCCGGTGCGCTGGCGCACGTGTCGACCAGGTGAATGATCGAATGGTAGGGAAAGCCGGCCTGCTCGGACAGTCCGATCTCGCAGGTACGGCTTGAGGAATAGCCCTGCGTGCAACCGGTGGGAAGCGCCTGCGTCAGGTGGCGCAGCGCATGCTCGTTGAGCTCCGGCTGGTTGAAGCCCTTGTCACCCGCGAAGCCGCAGCAAAGCACATCATCGACCGTGACGACCTCTGCGCTGCAGCGTGCGGCAACGGCCATGAGCTTGTCCACGGTGCCCATCTTGCGCACGCTGCATACCGGATGCACAACGACGGGTTCGCGCCGCGGCTCCATCGCGACGCGCGGCAGCACCGTGTCGTGCAGGAATTCGATGCTGTCGCGGATGTCGAGGCGGTTGCCGCAGAAGCGCTTCATCCGGTACGCGCACGGACTGGTGTCGAACACGATCGGCCACAGGCCGCGGCCGCTTGCGTCCTTGAGAACTTGCTCCAGTTCTGCCGACATCATGTCGGCTGCTGCCGCGAAGCCCTTGCTTTCGAACGGCTGGCCGCAACAGAGTCCGGACAGTCCCTGCGGGTAGACGACGTCGAAGCCCGCCTTGCGGAAGAGTCGCGCGGCGGCGGTGGGTAGTGCCTCGACATTGTCGCCGCGCTGCGCGCCCATGTTGCGGGCCGCGCAGCTGGGGAAATAGACGAGACGATCGCGGCCCGGCACGCATGGTTGCGTAACCGGCCGGAAATGGGTGGCGCGCGGCAATGTCGGCGACCATTTGGGCAGCCGGCCGCGCGACGCACCGCGCAGGCCGTCGAGCGTACGCTGCATCGTCGCGGTGCCGACGAGGGCATGCAGCGAATCGGCGGTGGCGAGTCCGGCGCGTACGCCGAAGGTGGCCGCGGCGAAATGTCCGGCGACGGTTGCGGCCACGCGGTGACTGAGGCGGCCGTGCCGGCGTCCGCGCAGCGCCTTGATCAGTATCCCGGTCTCGATGCCGACCGGACACGCGGTGGCGCACAGGCCGCAAGCGGCGCAGGTGTCGATGCCGTGATAGTCGTAGAGGCGGTGCAGGGTCGCGGTTTCCCGCGCATCCGCATCGGTGGCTTCGCGGCGGGCGATTTCCCGCCAGCCGACGATGCGCTGCCGTGGCGACAGCGTGAGCCCGCGCGAGGGACACTTGGGCTCGCAAAACCCGCATTCGATGCACTTGTCGACGATGGGGTCGCAGGCGGGCAACGGCTTCAAGTTCCGCACATGCGCCGCCGGGTCATCGTTGAGGATCACGCCGGGATTGAGGAGGCCTTCAGGATCGAGGAGGCGCTTCAACTCCCGCATGAGGGCATAGGCTTCGGCGCCCCATTCGAGCTCGACGTAGGGCGCGACATTGCGCCCGGTGCCGTGTTCGGCCTTGAGCGAGCCATCGTACTTCTCGACGACCATCCGGCACATCGCGTCCATGAAGCCGCGATAGCGGGTCACCTCCGCATCATCGTTGAAGTCCTGCGTGAACACGAAGTGCAGGTTGCCTTCGAGTGCGTGGCCGAAGATGATCGCCTCCGCATAGCCGTGCGCCGCGAGCAGGCGCTGCAGGTCGATCGTCGCGTCGGCCAATCGAGACACCGGAAAAGCCACGTCCTCGATGATGACGGTGGTGCCGACGCGGCGCATTGCGCCCACGGACGGAAACATGCCCTTGCGCACGTTCCAGTACTGGGCGCATTCCGCGCCATCGGTCGAGAAGCGTACCGGCGCATGGGTGGGCACGGCGGCGAGCGCGGCCTCGACGGCATGGATCTGCGCGACGAGCGCCCGCGGATCGGGCGCGCGCGTTTCCACCAGCAGCGCGGCGCCGTGCGGACCGATCTCCCGCAGCGATGCAGGCAAGCCGGGCTTGCCCTCCACGGAGCGCAATGCGGCGCGGTCGGCAATTTCCACCGCGTCGACCGGCGTGTCCTTCAGAAGCGTGACCGCGCGACATGCCGTCGGGAGGTCATCGAACAGGATCAGCGCGCTCGCCTTGTCCGCGTGATCGGGCACGGTATTGAAGGTGATCTCGCTGATGAAGCCCAGCGTGCCTTCGGATCCGATCAGGAGGTGCGCCAGCATGTCGATCGGATCAGGGTAGTCGACCAGTGCGTTGAGGCTGTAGCCGGTCGTGTTCTTCATCCGGAACTTGCGGCGGATGCGCGCTGCCAGCGACAGATTGGCGCGAACACGTTCGCCCATCGCGGCGAGATCGCGCACCAGCGCTGGCCTGCCCGCCACGAATGCTGCGCGACTGGCGGCATCGCGCGTGTCGAGCACTGTCCCGTCGGCCAGCACCATGCGCATCCCGGCCAGCGTCCGGTAACTGTTCTGCGCCGTACCGCAGCACATGCCGCTGGCGTTGTTGGCGGCGATGCCGCCGATCATCGCGGTGTCAATCGAGGCCGGGTCGGGCCCGATCTTGCGGCGAAACGGCGCCAGGCGCCGGTTGGCCGCGGCGCCGATGACGCCGGGCTGCAACGTGATCGTCGCGCCTCGCTCGTCGATGTGGCAGCCACGCCAGTGGTCGCCCAGCAGTACCAGGACGGAATCGCTGATGGCCTGGCCCGACAGGCTGGTGCCTGCTGCGCGAAAAGTGACTGGCGCGCGCAGGCGGGCGCACGACGCAAGGAGCGCGACCAACTCGTCCTCGCTCTCCACGACGACGACAATCTTCGGGACGAGCCGGTAGAAGCTGGCGTCGCTGCCCCAGGTCAGGAGGCGCAGGGGATCGATGATGAGTCGGGCGGTCGGCACGATCGCCGCAGCTTCCCGGTACACCCGGTCGTACGGGGAGGGGAGGTCGCGCGCGAGATCTCGATCGAATGCAGGCAACATCGTCCCCCCTTGCCAGCGCGCCCACCCCGGACGCCGCACCATTGCAACCTACTACCGCGCATGCCCGTCGAGTTTGATGCAGGTCACGATCCCATGCGTTAAGGGGGGACCCTCCTGCATGCAGGCCGCGGGCGCGGCCCGTCGGCGTCTTGACGTGCGTTGATCCAAGTCAAACGGGCCGGGGATGGACGCGTCTACTGTACGCAAACCCGGCAAAGCGCAAAAGACGCCGGTGACTCGATCCGTGAACAGAGGGACGTGCTACGCGCATTCATGGACACTTCGATCAATCCCTACGTCGTCTTCCTGCTCTACTTGGGGGCAATCCTGTCCTTTGTCGCCATCACCCTGGCGATGAACTACATGCTCGGACCCAAGCCCGTCGGCTCCGCGCTGAAGATGGAACCCTTCGAGTGCGGTGCGACGCCCGTCGACACCCGCAATATCAAGGCGGTTCCAATCAAGTATTACGGCGTGGCGATCGCCTTCATCCTGTTCGATCTGGAAACGGTGTTCCTCTTCATCTGGGCGCTGGGTGCGCAGCCGTTGACAAGTTTCATGCTGGCGACGTTCGGCATCTTCATTTTCCTGCTGGTGCTGATCCTGCTCTACGTCTACAAGGCACGGCTGCTCGAGACGGTCACGGAGTAGCCATGGCATTCACCCCGATACCTATCCCGATCCATGCCGCCGGCGGCAAGTCCGCCGCATTCGAATACCTCACCACCAAGAAGGATGAGCTGGTGGGCTGGGCCCGCAAGTTTTCGCTGTTTCCGTATCCGTTCGTCACCGCCTGCTGCGCGATGGAATTCATGGCGGTCAGCTCGTCGCCGTACGACACCGACCGGTTCGGCGCTGCGTTGCCGCGGTTCTCGCCGCGCCAGGCCGACCTCCTGATGGTCGTGGGCACGGTGACGCACAAGCAGGCGCCTGTCCTGTACAGGGTCTACGAGCAGATGTGCGAGCCGAAATGGGTGATGGCGTTCGGCGTCTGCGCCACCAGCGGCGGGTTCTACCAGAACTACGCCGCCGTGCAGGGTATCGACAAGATCATCCCGGTGGACGTCTACGTTCCCGGCTGCCCGCCGCGTCCCGAGATGGTGATCGACGGCATCATGCAGCTCCAGGACAAGATCGCCCGGTCCCGGCACCCCGTTATCACGCGGGACTTCTGATGGTGGCCATCTTCGATCGCCTGCAGCAGCGCCTGCCTGCACTGGAATGCGAGGTGACGCAGGCGCATGGCGTGCCCGTGGTGTCGTTGCCGCCGACGCGTCTCTTCGACGTGGTGACAGTGCTGAAGGATGAGTTCCAGTTCGACCTGTTCCTCGACGTCACCGCGATCGACTGGCTTCCACGGCAGCCGCGCTTCGAGGTCGTCCATCACTTCTACTCCACCAGTCACTTCGTGCGTATCCGGCTGAAGACGGTGGTCCCTGATGTCGATCCCAACGTCGCTTCGCTGGTGCCGCTCTACGGCGCAGCGGGCTTCATGGAGCGCGAGTGCCACGACATGTACGGCATCGGCTTTCACGGCAACGCCGACATGCGGCCGATCCTGCTTTACGAGGGCTTTGTCGGGCATCCGCTGCGCAAGGACTATCCGAAGCTCCAGGAGCAGCCGCTGGTTCCGTATCGCAAATGAGCGGAAATGAGCGGAAATCAGCGAAGGCAAGCGACAGCGAACATGGCCCCCCTCGACTCCAAGTTGCCCGAATTCACGCTGCCCAACCCGGTGCGTCCGGCATTCGATACGACGGGGCACGACGGCCACGTCATCGTCAACATCGGCCCGTCGCACCCGGCCACGCACGGCACCGTGCAGATCATCGCCGAACTCGACGGCGAGCGCGTGGTGCGCACCGACGTGCATTGCGGTTACCTGCACCGCGGCTTCGAGAAGGAGTGCGAGACCCACACCTGGCACAACCTCATTCCCTATGTCGACCGCCTCAACTACGTATCGGCGCTGATCAACGACTTCGCGTACTGCGAGGCGGTAGAGACGCTCGCGGAGATCACGATCACGCCGCGCTGCCGGCACCTGCGCACGCTGCTGTCGGAATATTCGCGCATCGTCGACCACCTCACCTGCATCGCAGCCGGGCTCATGGAGTTGGGCGCCATGACCGCGTTCCTGTACCTCGTCATGGTCCGCGACTACATGTACGAGCATCTCGCGGCGCTGACCGGGGCGCGCGTGACCTACACCTACGGCCGCATCGGCGGACTGGCGCGCGATCTTCCCGAGGGCTGGCTCGCGCGGCTCGAAGTCATCCTGGACCAGTATGAGGATTTCGTCGGCCGCGTGCATGGCCTGATGGACCGCAACCGCATCTTCATCGACCGCATGCGCAACGTCGGCGTGATCTCGACGGCCGACGCGATCAACTGGGGATACACCGGCGTCATCCTCCGGTCCACCGGCGCGCCACGGGATCTGCGCCGGGACACGCCCTACCTTGCCTATGCCGAGCTGGACTTCGAGGTGCCGGTGGGCATCAACGGCGACAACTACGACCGCTACTACGTGCGCATGCGCGAGATGGACGAGTCGGTGCACATGATCCGGCAGCTGATCGACACGCTTCCGGCGGGCCCGATCAACGTGGACGACCATCGCTTCACGTTGCCCAGGAAGCACCTCGTCTATTCCGAAATCGAATCGCTGATCAACCACTTCAAGCTGGTGATGGATGGCCCACAGGTGCCGGCGGGCGACGCCTACGCCGCGCACGAATCGCCCAACGGCGAGCTGGGGTTCTACATCGTCAGCACGGGCGGCGGCGTCCCGGCCAAGGTGCACGTCCGCGCGCCGAGCTTCGTCCACATGGGCGGCGTGCACCGCATGCTCGACGGCTACCAGCTCGCGGACATCGTGCCTACCTTCGGCTCGATCAACATGATCGGCGGAGAGTGCGATCGATGAGCGCCCGGACACGGACCGATGGCTCCCTCGCGGCATGGACGGCGGGCAACCCATGAAGCATCTGATCCCGGAATTCGAGAAGCTGAAGGCCCGCTTCCCCGCGGGTTTCGAGTCCTCGCTCGTGTTGCCCTGCGTGCGCCGCATCCAGGAAGACCGCGGCTTCGTGGCCGATGCCGATATCGACGGGCTGGTCGACTATCTCGGCGTTCCCCGCATCCAGATCGAGGAAGTGCTGTCCTACTACACGCAGTTTCGCCGCAAAGCCATCGGGCGCTGGCACCTCCAGGCATGCCGCAACGTTACCTGCTCGATGCGCAGCGCCGAGCGCCTGATCGATCACCTGTCGCAGCGGCTCGGTGTCGCGCCCGGGCAGACCACGCCCGACGGCGTCTTCACGCTCTCCACGGCCGAGTGCCTCGGTTCTTGCGGCACCGCGCCGGTGGTGATGGTCAACGATGCCTATCACGAGAACATGAGCGTCGAGAAACTCGACCGGTTGCTCGACGAATTGCAGGGTTCGTGATGCGTCGCCCCGACCAGTGCAGGATGGCGCGGAGGGCTGGCTAGGTGCCCGGCAAGCAACTGCTGATGACGTTTCCCGTCACGGCCACCTCGCATACCCTGGCGGCGTATCTTGCCCGCGGCGGCTACGCGACGTTGCGGCGCGCGCTGGCGACGATGAAGCCCGAGGACGTCACGAAGGAAGTTACCGCATCGGGGCTTCTCGGCCACGGCGGCGCTGCGTTTCCGGCCGGACGCAAATGGGGGGTCGTGCATCTGAACGACCACCAACCGCACTACCTGTGCGCCAACGCCGACGAAGGCGAGCCGGGAACCTTCAAGGATCGCTGGATTCTCGAGAATGCGCCGCACCTGCTGCTCGAGTCGATGCTGCTCGCGTCCTACGCGCTGCAGGTGCGCAACGCGTTCGTCTACATCCGCGGCGAATTCGATCTGCCGTACCGGCGCCTGACCGCCGCCGTGGAAGAGGCCTACGCCGCCGGCTACTTCGGCGAGGACATCCTGGGCACCGGGTTCTCCTGCGATGTGGTCGTCTACCGTGGCGCGGGGTCGTACGTCTGCGGTGAAGCCTCCGGGCTGCTGTCGTCGCTTGAGGGCAAGCGCGGCTACCCGCGCAACCGGCCGCCGCGACTGACCGTGCAGGGACTCTTCAAGCGGCCCACGGTGGTCAACAATGTGGAGACGCTGGCCAACATTGCCGGCATCATCGCGCACGGCGCCGAGGCCTACAAAAAAGTCGGTACGGCCAAGTGCCCGGGCACGCAGCTGGTCTCCATTTCCGGCCACATCGCGCGACCTGGCGTATACGAGGTGGAGTACGGCTATCCGATGGCCCAATTCCTGTTCGAGGATTGCGGCGGCATGCTGGCCGGGCAGCCATTGAAATGCATCGTCCCTGGTGGCATTTCCACCAAGGTGCTTACTGCCGCGGAAGTCGAGCCGCTGACCTTTGATCACCAGTCATTCGCAGGCGCCGGGTCGTCGCTCGGCTCGGGCGGGATGATCGCGATCGCCGAGGGCACGTGCATGGTGCGCCTGCTGCAGGTGATGCTGCGCTTCTACCACCACGAGTCGTGCGGCCAGTGCACGCCGTGCCGCGAAGGCATGGGCTGGATGCATCGCATCATTGATCGCATCGTCGCCGGGCAGGGCCAGCCCGAGGACATCGACAGCCTGTACCGGATCTCGCGCCTGCAGGACGGCATGACGATCTGCGGGATGGGCGACGCCGCGGGCTACGCGACCGTCGGCATCCTCGACAAGTATCGCAGCGAGTTCGAGTACTGGATCCGCGAAAAGCACTCGCAGCTCGAAGGCAATCTTGAGGGAGCCGTGCATGCCTGAGATTTTCATCAACGGGCAGTCGGTGCAGGCCGAAACCAACCAGACCGTCATGCAGGCGGCGCTGGCCAACGGCTTCTACATTCCCTACTTCTGCTGGCATCCGCAGCTTTCCATCGCCGGCAACTGCCGCATCTGCACCGTGCAGGTCGAAGGCCGCAGCTGGGTCGAGATCGCTTGCAACATGCCGGTGTCCGAAGGCCTGCATATTCTGACCGACTCCGACCTGGTGCGGGAGCATCGGAAAGCGACGATGCAGTTCATCACGCTCAACCATCCGGTCGACTGCGGCATCTGCGACAAGGCCGGGGAGTGCACGCTGCAGGACTATCACTTTGCGTACAACGGCTCGCCGTCGGTGTCGCGCGAGCCGAAAGTGCACGCGACCAAATACCACGACCTGTCCGCACGGATCCTGCTTGACAACGAGCGCTGCATCCTCTGCTCACGCTGTGTTCGCTTTACCCGCGAAATTTCGAAGTCGAATGCGCTGGGCATCAAGAATCGCGGCGACGTGTCGCTGGTTCGCGCCGCCGAGGATTCGCCGCTTGACGGCGACCCGTATTCGGACAATGTGGTCGACATTTGTCCGGTCGGCGCGCTGCTGAGCAAACCGTTCCTGCAGAAGGCGCGCGTCTGGTATTTGCAGCCCACGCCGTCGGTGTGCCCGGGTTGCGAGCGCGGCTGCAGCGTCAACATATGGCATCGGAAGGCGCAGTGGCGCCTGCGCGCGCTGGATCCGGCGCAGAACACCAGCATTGCGCGCGTGACACCGCTCGAGAACCCCGCCGTGAACGGGCCGTGGATCTGCAACAAGGGGCGCGACCTGGCGCAGGTGTTCGAGCGCCCGCGCGCCGATCACGCGCTGCTGAAGGGCAAGCCGGTCGAATTGGCGATGGCCATTGCTGCCGCGCGC
>JBBQEY010000033.1:0-21028 GCA_038321425.1 Burkholderiales bacterium
GCGCCACAGGCGGCACCGACGCTTACACCTGCTCCAGCATCGGCGCCCGCGCCGGCAGCGCCGGGCGGCAACCTGCAGCGATCCGGGCGCTCGCCGGATCGCGTCGACGACAGGCTCGCGCCGAAGTAGCGGGCGTCGCCGGCGGGGTTACCTGCCGTCGGCGCGCGTGCGTACGTAGCTGCCTGGCGCGGCCTCCAGCACCTTCAGCTTGCCCTTGCCGGGCACGCGCACGGGGACTTCGCGGCCCAGGTAGGTTTCGAGCCAGTGACGCCAATCGGTCCACCACGAGCCTTCGTGCTGCTTCGCCCCGTCGAACCAGCCTTCCGGCGTGGGGGCCAGCTTCTCGTTGGTCCAGTAGCCGTACTTGTTGGCGGCCGGCGGATTGACCATGCCGGCGATGTGACCGGAACCCGACAGCACGAAGCGCGACTTGCCCTTCAGCACCTGCGGGCCGGCATACGTGGTCTTCCAAGGCGCGATGTGGTCCTCGATCGCGGAGACGAAATAGGTGGGCGTGGTCACCTTCGACAGATCGATCTTCGTGCCCGCGAGTTCGAGGCCGCCCGGCTCGCGCAGCAGGTTGTGCATGTACATTTTGCGCAGGTAGAAGCTGTGCATCGTCGCCGGCATCCGTGTGGAATCGCAGTTCCAGTGCAGCAGGTCGAACGGGAACGGATCGCGCCCCATCAGGTAGTTGTTGATCACGAATGACCAGATGAGGTCGTTGGCACGCAGCATGTTGAACGTCGTGGCCATCTCGCTGCCTTCGAGGAAGCCCTTTTCGTTCATCCGCTTCTCAAGCGACGAGACCTGCGCCTCGTCGATGAACACCTCCAGCTCGCCGGCCGCGGTGAAGTCGATCAGCGAGGCCATGAACGTGGCGCTGGCGATCTTCTTCTGCTTGTGCGCGGCGAGGTAGCCCATCGTGGCGGCAAGCAGCGTACCCCCCAGGCAATAGCCCACGGCGTTGATTTCTTTCTCGCCGGTGGTCTTGAGGATGGCGTCGATCGCCGCCAGCGTGCCTTCGGTGAGATAGTCCTCGAAATTCTTGTGCGCGAGCTTCGCGTCCGGGTTGACCCACGACACGACGAACACCGTCATGCCTTCGTTGACCGCCCAGCGCAGCAGCGAGTTCTTCTCCCGCAGGTCGAGGATGTAGTACTTGTTGATCCATGGCGGGATCACCAGCAGCGGACGCTTGAACGTTTTCCTGGTCGCCGGCTCGTACTGGATCAGCTGCATCAGGTCGGTCTGGAACACGACCTTGCCCGGCGTGGTGGCGATGTTCACGCAGAGCTCGAAGGCCTTCGAGTCGGTCATCGAGATCTTCAACTGGCCACCGCCGCGCTCGATGTCGTCCAGCAGGTTGTTCAACCCCTTCACCAGGTTCTGCCCGCCGGAGGCGACGGTTTCGCGGAACACCTCCGGGTTGGTCAGCGCGAAGTTGGACGGCGCCAGCGCGTCGATGTACTGGCGTGTGAAGAAGTCGACCTTCTTCTTCGTCTGCTCGTCGAGGCCATCGACGCTGGCCACGCGGTCGTGCAGCCCGCGCGCGGTGATGAGGTAGCTCTGCTTGATGTAGTCGAACAGGAAGTGCTCGTGCCAGTCCTCGTGCTTGAAGCGCTTGTCGCCCTTGGCCGGCACGGCGACGGGATCGGTGGTGGCGCCCATCATCCGCAGCATCGAGCCCTGCCACAGGCTCATGTAGTCCCACCACAGGTTCATGTTGGACGCGGCCATCTGCGCCGGGTTGGCGAGCATCTGTGCCGCCAGTTCCATGAACGCCTTGCCGAGGCCCAGTTCGTCGGTGGGCAGCGCCGCGCCATTGCGCGCGTTGCGCGCGGCGAACTCGCCGATCACCTTGGCACTTTTTTCTGCGGCGGAAGCAAGCGATTCGGTGAGCGCGGCCGAATCGAGGGGCGGTACGGGATCAGGGATGGCCATTGTTGTTCTCTTTTCGTTACTTGGAGGACGTGCGTTACTTCGGCCAAACGGAAAACCGGAGCGTTCCGTCGGTATCGGCAGTGCGCCTGGCGCGGCCGCCGCGCCACAGGTGATTCAGGTGCGCGATGGACTCGCCGATGGCGAAGAACCGTTGCTGCAGGTCGAGCTCGCGCCGGAACAGAATCGGGATCATCTGCGCGGCCGTCACGGGTTCCGGTGCGGCGCGGATTGCGGCGTCGAGTTCGGCCAGCCGCGCGTCATGGTGCGCGCAAAGCTGCGCGACCCGCAACGCGATGCCGCGAAACGGCAGGCCATGGGACGGCAGTACCAGTGTATCCGCCGGCAGCAACAGGAAGGCGGCGATCGACGCCAGAAACCGGCCGAGCGGATCGCCGTCCGGGTCGGACGGCCAGACGCTGACGTTGGTGCTGATGCGCGGCAGCAGCATGTCGCCTGAGATGAGTACACCGCGTGCGACGTCGGCTAACGCGACATGTTCGGACGAGTGGCCGTAGCCGAAGATGGTGTCCCATGGCGTGCCGCCCGCGCGCACGGTGTCGCCGGGAATGATCCGGTCGAACGATGCCGGTGCCTCGGGGACCAGCGACGCGTAGTGGTTGCCGCGTGCCGCCAGCCCCGCGACGTCGGCGGTGCTCATGCCGTGGGCGCGAAAGAGTGCGAGCGTGTCGGCGGGCGTGTGCGCGGCTCGCGCGTCGATCAGCGCGTGCGCGGCGAGAAACTCGCCGAGGGACATCGCCACACGGCAATCGAAGCGGGCCGCGAGCCACGCGGCGTTGCCGAGGTGATCGGGATGGCAATGCGTGGCCACGATCTTGCGCAAGGGCAGGCCGCGCAACGTCGTGCCGAAGTGCGTGGTCCACAGGTCGCGCGTGGCGGCGTTGCCGATCCCGCAGTCGACCAGCGTCCAGCCGTCGGCTTCGGCCAGCAGCCACAGGTTGATGTGGTCGAGCGCGAAAGGCAGCGGCATGCGCACCCACAGGATGCCGGGCGCCACCTCGAGGGTCGCGCCAGGCGCCGGAGGCGTGGCGTACGGATGGTCGAGGGCGGGGGGGTGCGGTGCGTTCATCAGCGAATCCGGCGTAACCCGGTATGTTATCGTGGTCTTCGCTCGTCGCTCCATTCTTCGCTCATCCGCCGCATGTCCCCACCCGCTCGCAAGGTTGTCGCCGCGGTATCCGACCGCGAGATCACGTACACGATCTCCGAGCTCGCGCACGAGTTCGCACTGACCACGCGCACGATCCGCTTCTACGAGGACGAGGGCATGCTGTCGCCGGAGCGTCGGGGCCGCGCGCGTGTCTACCGCGAGCGCGAGCGCGTCAGGCTGAAACTGATCCTGCGCGGCAAGCGCCTCGGCCTTGCGCTGGCCGAGATCCGCGAGCTGCTCGACCTCTATGAGGTGGGCCGCAACGAGCGGGCGCAGCTTTCGATGTTCATCAGCATGCTGACCGATCGGCGCCAGCGGCTGCTGCAGCAGCGCGAGGACATCGATGCCGTGCTGGTCGAGATCGACGGGATCGAGCGAGAATGCCGGCGCCGGCTGAAGGACGAGCCGGGCCCCGTTTCGCGTAATTGACGTTTACGTAAACGTAATACAAAATGGCGAGGGCCGCGATGAAGGCCCCCGGAATTGCGGAAGGCGTTGGTCCTGACCGCGCATCATGTCGCGCCCCATCAGCGGAAGCCCTCATGCTCAACTTTCCATCGCTGTCCTTCCATCACGGCGAAACCATCGACATGCTGCGGGCCACCGTGCAGGCCTTCGCCGCGGACGAAATTGCGCCGCGCGCCGCCGCCATCGACGCCACCAATCAGTTTCCTGCTGACCTGTGGCGCAAGATGGGCGATCTCGGACTCTTGGGCATCACCGTCGAGGACGAGTACGGCGGCACCAACATGGGCTACCTTGCGCATTGCGTGGCGATGGAGGAAATCTCCCGCGCCTCCGCGTCGGTGGGCCTGTCTTACGGCGCCCATTCGAACCTGTGCGTGAACCAGATCCGCCGCAATGGCAACGCGGCGCAGAAGCAGCGCTACCTGCCGAAGCTGATCAGCGGCGAGCACGTGGGTGCGCTGGCGATGAGCGAACCCGGGGCCGGTTCGGACGTCGTGTCGATGCGACTTCGCGCCGATCGCCGCGGCGACGCCTATATCCTCAACGGCAACAAGATGTGGATCACCAACGGCCCCGACGCCGACACGCTGGTCGTATACGCCAAGACCGATCCGCAGGCGGGACCGAAGGGCATCACCGCGTTCCTGGTCGAGAAGGACATGCCCGGATTTTCGACCGCGCAGAAGCTGGACAAGCTCGGCATGCGCGGGTCCAACACCTGCGAACTCGTATTCGCCGATTGCGTGGTGCCGGCCGACAATATCCTTGGCGCCGAGGGCCATGGCGTCAAGGTGCTGATGAGCGGCCTCGATTACGAGCGCGCGGTCCTCGCGGCCGGACCGCTCGGCATCATGGCGGCGTGCATGGACGCGGTGCTGCCCTACGTGCATGAGCGTTCGCAATTCGGCCAGCCGATCGGCGAGTTCCAACTCATGCAGGGCAAGGTCGCCGACATGTATTCGACGATGATGGCCTGCAAGGCCTACGTGTACGCCGTGGGCCAGGCCTGCGACCGCGGCGAGACCACGCGCAAGGATGCCGCGGGCGCCATCCTGTACGCGGCGGAGAAGGCCACGTGGATGGCCGGCGAGGCCATCCAGGCGCTGGGCGGCAACGGCTACGTCAACGACTATCCCACTGGCCGGCTGTGGCGCGATGCCAAGCTGTACGAAATCGGCGCCGGCACCTCCGAGATCCGGCGGATGCTGATCGGCCGCGAACTCTTCAACGAAACGAAGTAGGGCGAAACACATGGACATCGATCCGATCGTGATTGTGGGTGCCGCGCGCACGCCGATGGGTGGCTTCCAGGGCGACTTCGCTTCCCTTGCGGCCACCGACCTCGGTGCCGTGGCGATCAAGGCCGCGGTGGAGCGCGCCGGGGTTGCCCCTGCTGACGTCGAGAAGGTCATCTTCGGTTGCGTGCTGCCAGCCGGGCAGGGCCAGGCTCCGGCGCGGCAGGCGGCGTTGAAGGCAGGTTTGCCGCTGTCCACCGGCTGTACCACGGTCAACAAGATGTGCGGCTCCGCGATGGAGGCGACGATCCTCGCGCATGATGCGTTGCTGGCGGGTTCGGCCGACGTGATGGTCGCCGGCGGCATGGAGAGCATGTCCAATGCGCCCTACCTGATGCCGAAGGCGCGCGCCGGCTACCGGATGGGGCACCAGCAGGTGTTCGACCACATGTTTCTCGACGGTCTCGAGGATGCGTACGACAAGGGCCGCCTGATGGGTAGCTTCGCCGAGGATTGCGCGGCGAAGTACACGTTCACGCGCGAAGCGCAGGACCAGTTCGCGCTGACGTCGCTGTCGCGCGCGCTGGCCGCGAACAATGACGGTACGTTCGCCTGGGAGATTGCGCCCGTGACGGTCACCGGGCGCAAGGGCGATGTGGTCATCGACCACGACGAGCAGCCGGTCAAGGCCACGCCCGACAAGATTCCGAAGCTGAAGCCGGCGTTCAGCAAGGACGGTACGGTGACGGCCGCCAACTCGAGTTCCATTTCCGATGGCGCGGCAGCGCTGGTGCTGATGCGCCGCTCCGAGGCCGAGAAGCGCGGCAAGAAGCCGCTCGCCGTCATCGTTGCGCACGCGACACATGCGCAGGAGTCCGCATGGTTTTCGACGGCGCCCGTGGGCGCCATCGAGAAGCTCTACCGCAAGACGGGCTGGACGACGAAGGATGTCGACCTCTTCGAGATCAACGAGGCCTTTGCGGTGGTGGCGATGGCGGCGATGCAGGAGCACGGCCTGCCGCACGACAAGGTCAACGTGCACGGCGGCGCCACGGCGTTGGGACATCCGATCGGCGCGTCGGGCGCGCGCATCATCGTCACGCTGATCGGCGCGCTGCGCAAGCACGGCAAGAAGCGCGGCGTGGCTGCGCTGTGCATCGGCGGCGGCGAGGCGACCGCGATGGCGATCGAACTGGTGCCGTGACCGCCAACCTCGCGCTGGACGAAGGCAACGCCTGTCGCCGCTGGTGGGGCCGGCCCGGACGTCCGTGTTTATCAACCGTGACGGCCTGACCCCGATGCTGCTCACCGAGGAACAACAGCTCATCCGCGATTCGATGCGTGCATTCGCGCAGGGCGAGCTTGCGCCGCACGCGGCGCAATGGGATCGCGATGCGCATTTCCCGCGCGAACAATTAAAGATGCTCGGACTGCTGGGCGCCATGGGCATGGTGGTGCCCGAACGCTTCGGTGGCGCCGCGATGGACTATGTATCGCTCGCCGTGGCGCTGGAGGAAATTGCTGCAGGCGACGGCGCCACCTCGACCATCGTCAGCGTGCAGAACTCGGTCGTGTGCGGGCCGCTCAACGCGTTTGGCACCGATGCGCAGAAGGAGCACTACTTGAAGCCACTGGCCCGGGGCGAGTGGCTCGGTTGCTTCTGCCTCACCGAACCCCAGGCGGGGTCGGACGCCAGCGCCATCACCACGCGCGCGGATAAGCGAGGCGACCGCTTTGTGCTGAACGGCGTGAAGCAGTTCATCACGTCGGGCAAGAACGCCGACGTGGCCATCGTGTTTGCGGTCACCGACAAGGGCGCGGGCAAGAAGGGCATTTCCGGCTTCATCGTGGACACGAAGACACCGGGTTACGTCGTGGCCCGTGTGGAGGACAAGCTCGGCCAGCACGCCTCCGACACCGCGCAGATCGTGTTCGAGAACTGCGAGGTCCCGGCGTCCAACCTGCTCGGCGCCGAGGGCGACGGCTACCGGATCGCACTGGCCAACCTCGAAGGCGGGCGCATCGGCATCGCGGCGCAGGCGGTGGGCATGGCGCGCGCGGCGTTCGAGGCTGCTTCGGCATTCGCGCGCGACCGGCAAAGCTTCGGCAAGGCCATCGCCGACCACCAGGCAGTCGGTTTCCGGCTTGCCGACATGGCCGTCGACATCGAGGCCGCGCGGCAGTTGATCTGGCATGCGGCGGCGTTGCGCGACGCCGGTTTGCCATGCCTCAAGGAAGCTTCGATGGCCAAGCTCTTCGCCTCCGAGATGGCCGAGCGCGTGTGCTCCGCCGCCATCCAGGTCCATGGCGGCTATGGCTACGTCAACGACTTTCCCGTCGAGCGCATCTACCGCGACGCGCGCGTGTGCCAGATCTACGAGGGCACCAGCGACATCCAGCGGATGGTGATCGCGCGCGCGTTGGCTGCATGACCTTCCTGCGAGGAACCCTTTAATGAGTACTGCACCCATCGAGTTCTATTTCGACTTCTCGTCGCCCTACGGATACGTGGCGGCGCAGAAGATCGATGCGCTCGCGGCCCGGCATGACCGTACGGTGGACTGGAAGCCGATCCTGCTTGGCGTCATTTTCCGCGCCACCGGCGGCATGCCCCTGCCGAACGTGCCGTTGAAGGGGCCGTACTCGAAACGCGACTTCGCGCGCAGCGCGCGCTTCCACGGCATCACGGATTTCAGGATGCCATCGGTGTTTCCGATCCCGTCGCAGGCGCCCTCGCGCATCGTGCTGTGGGCGAAACGAACGGATCCGGCGGCCGGCGCCGCGATGGCCAAGGCGCTGTATCGTGCCTATTTCGTCGACGACCGCGACATCTCGAGTCCGGATGTCGCGGCCGAGGTGGCCGGCGCAGCGGGCTTCGATGCCGTTGCCGCGCGCGCCGCAGTCGACGATCCCGCCATGAAGGATGCGTTGCGGCAAAGTGTGGAGGCCGCGCTCGCCGCGGGCGTGTTCGGCTCGCCTTTTGTCGTCGTGGATGGCGAACCGTTCTGGGGCCTCGATCGCTTTGACCAGATCGAGCGCTGGGTCTCCACCGGCGGCTTCTGAACACGCACAAGTCCACCGTGGCCGATTGCACACCGCACCTTGCATCGCGCACGTTCGTCGTGGGCGAGCGCCTCACCATCGCCGACATTCTGTAGGCCGCCCCATGCCCGCCATCGAATCCAAGCTCAATGTCCGCGACGATGCGTTCGCGCAGAACCATGCCGCCATGGCGGCGCTGGTGGCCGATCTCAACGCCAAGCTCGCCACGATCGAGGAGGGTGGCGGCAAGGTGGCGCGCGATCGCCACACCGCGCGCGGCAAGCTGCTGCCGCGCGAGCGGGTGCGCACGCTGCTCGATCCGGGTAGCCCGTTCCTCGAGTTCTCGGCGCTGGCGGCGTTCGACATGTACGACGACAACATCGCGGGCGCGGGCATCATCACCGGCATCGGTCGCGTGGCCGGGCGCGAATGCGTGATCGTCTGCAACGATGCCACGGTGAAGGGCGGCACCTACTACCCGCTCACCGTCAAGAAGCACCTGCGCGCGCAGGATATCGCCCGCGACAACGGCCTGCCGTGCATCTACCTGGTCGACTCCGGGGGCGCCAACCTGCCCAATCAGTTCGACGTGTTTCCCGACCGCGATCACTTCGGCCGGATCTTCTACAACCAGGCGACGATGTCGGCGCAGGGCATTCCGCAGATCGCCGTGGTGATGGGCTCGTGCACGGCGGGCGGCGCCTACGTGCCGGCGATGTCCGACGAATCGATCATCGTGAAGAACCAGGCGACGATCTTCCTGGCCGGCCCGCCGCTCGTAAAGGCGGCCACCGGTGAGATCGTCACCGCCGAGGAGCTGGGCGGTGCTGACGTGCATACCCGCGTGTCCGGCGTGGCCGACCATTTTGCGTTGAACGACCATCATGCGCTGGCCATTGCGCGCAACATCGTCGGCAACCTAAACCGCGTGAAGCAGGTGACGCTGGCGGTGGAGCCGGCAGTCGAGCCGTTGTACGACCCGGAGGAACTCTACGGCGTCATCCAGGCCGACATCAAGAAGCCCTACGACGTGCGCGAGGTGATCGCGCGGATCGTCGACGGCAGCAACTTCGACGAATTCAAGGCGCGCTATGGCACCACGCTCGTCACCGGCTTCGCGCGCATCTGGGGCTATCCGGTGGGCATCGTCGCCAACAATGGCGTGCTGTATTCGGAGTCGGCGCTGAAAGGCGCGCACTTCATCGAGCTGTGCGCGCAGCGCGGTATTCCGCTCGTGTTCCTGCAGAACATCACTGGATTCATGGTCGGCCAGAAGTACGAGTCCGGCGGGATTGCCAAGGACGGCGCGAAGATGGTCACGGCGGTGTCGTGCGCGCAGGTGCCCAAATTCACCGTGATCATCGGCGGCAGCTACGGCGCGGGCAACTACGGCATGTGCGGTCGCGCGTTCAATCCGCGCTTCCTCTGGATGTGGCCCAACGCGCGGATCTGCGTGATGGGTCCCGAGCAGGCCGCCAGCGTGCTGGCCACCGTGAAGCGCGACGCGCTGGAGAAGACCGGCAAGTCGTGGAGTGAAGCCGAGGAAGACGCGTTCAAGGCGCCGATCCGCGACCAGCTCACCAGCGAAGCCCATCCGTATTTCGCCTCGGCGCGCCTGTGGGACGACGGCGTGATCGATCCGGCGGATACGCGGCGCGTGCTGGGACTCGCGATTTCCGCGTCGCTCAATCGCCCGGTCGAACCCACGAAGTTCGGCGTGTTCCGGATGTGATGCGGCAATGATCTACGAAACACCCGAGCACACGCTGCTGCGCGACCAGGTCGCCAGGTTTATCGCCGCCGAGGTCGAGCCGCACGCGATGCGCTGGGAAGAGGCCGGCGCCACGCCGCGCGACGTGCTGCGCAAGATGGGGGCCATCGGGCTATTGGGGTTGATGGTGGACGAGCGCCATGGGGGCGCGGGCGCAGATGCGCTGACCAACCTCGTATTCGCCGAAGCGTTGTCGCAGTCCACCTTCGGTGGTTTCATCATCACGGTGCTGGTGCATACCGACATGGCGTCGCCGCACATCGCGCATGCCGGCACGCCGGAGCAGCAGGCGCGGTGGCTTCCCGGCGTTTGCAGCGGGGAGGCGATCACCGCCGTGGCGGTGACCGAGCCGGGCGCCGGTTCCGACGTCGCAGGGTTGCGCACGCGGGCGCGTCGCGATGGCGATCACTGGGTCATCGACGGGACCAAGATGTTCATCACCAACGGCGTCCACGCGGACGTGGTGGTCGTGGCGGCGCGCACCGACAGTGCGGCGAAGGGTTCGCGCGGTATCTCGCTGTTCCTGGTCGAGCGCGGGACGCCGGGGTTCACCGTCGGCCGCGCGCTCGACAAGTCGGGCTGGCGTTCCTCTGACACCGCTGAACTCGTCTTCGATGGCTGCCGCGTGCCGGCGTCGGCACTGCTCGGCAAGGAAAACGAGGGCTTCTACGCGATCATGCACAACTTCCAGCGCGAACGCCTGGCGCTGGCTGCGATGGCGGTGGGTCATGCCACGGTGGCGCTCCGGCTGGCGCTGGAGCACGTGCGGACACGGCAAGCGTTCGGCGGCACGTTGTGGCAGCGCGAGACGATCCGCCAGCGGTTGGCGATGCTGGATGCCAAGACGCAGGCCGCGCGGGCCTACATGTACCACTGCGCGTGGTTGATGACGGCCGATCGCGACTGCGTCCGCGAAATTTCGCAACTGAAGGCCCTGACCGGTGAACTCGTCAACGAGGTAGTCCACACGTGCCAGCAGTTTCACGGCGGGATGGGCTATATTCGTGAAACGGCCATCGAGAGGCTGTGGCGGGATGCACGCATCCTCGCTATTGGTGGCGGCGCCACCGAAGTGATGCTCGAGGAAGCCGCCAAGCGCATGTAGATTTTGTCCGCACGGAAAACCCCCACCATGGCCCGCAAGAAGATCCCTCCTCCCGGTTACGAAACCCTTGCCGTCGCATTGCATGCCGGTGTGGCGGTCGTCGCGCTCAATCGGCCCGATGTGCATAACGCCTTCAATGAAACGCTGATCGGCGAACTGACCGAAGTGCTGAACGTGCTGGACGAGGACGATGCGGTGCGCGCCGTGGTGCTGGCCGGCAACGGCAAGAGCTTCTGCGCCGGCGCTGACCTCAACTGGATGAAGAAGATGGCGGGCTATAGCGCGGAGGAGAATCTCGCCGACGCGCAGGCGCTGGCGCTGATGCTGCGCACCTTGAATGGATTGTCGAAGCCCACGGTTGCACGTGTGCAGGGTGCCACTTATGGCGGCGGCGTGGGCCTTACGGCATGCTGCGACATCGCGATCGCCGCGATCGAGGCCACGTTCGCGCTGTCCGAAGCCAAGCTCGGGTTGATCCCCGCGACCATTTCACCTTACGTGATCGAGGCCATCGGCGCGCGACAGGCCCGGCGCTATTTCCTGACTGGCGAACGCTTCGATGCGGCCGAGGCCTATCGCATCGGCCTCGTGCACGACATCGTGCCGATCGCCGACCTCGACGACCGCGTCAACGAGGTGCTGGGGACGCTGCTGCTGGCCGGACCGCGCGCGCAGCTCGAATGCAAGGCGCTGATCCGCGGCGTGGCGCACCGCCCGATCGACGCCGCCGTCATCGGCGGCACGGCCGAACACATCGCCGCGGTGCGCGCGTCGCCCGAGGGCAAGGAGGGCGTGGCGGCCTTCCTGCAGAAGCGATCGCCGGCGTGGGTACCGGCGGCGCTCGACAGGAAAAAATGAACACTGCGCTCGCACACTTCGACACGTTGCAGCTGGTGGCGCTGGCGGCGGCGGTCGGCTGGGCGAGCGGATTGCGCCTCTACGCGGTGCTGTTCATCCTCGGCGGTCTGCAGTTCGTGGGTTGGGTCGAGTTGCCCGCCGGCCTCGCAGTGCTCGCGCATCCGTACGTGCTGGCCGCCTCGGGCTTCATGTGTGCGGTCGAGTTCTTCACGGACAAGATTCCAGGTGTCGACTCCGTATGGGATGCCGTGCAGACCTTCATCCGGATTCCGGCCGGTGCGGTGCTGGCCGCCAGTGTGTTCGGTGAAGCATCGACCGCCGCCATGATGGCGGCAGCCATCCTCGGCGGCACGCTGGCCGCCGGCAGCCACCTCGCGAAGGCAGGCACCCGCGCGGTGATCAATACGTCCCCCGAACCGTTCTCGAATTGGACCGCCTCGTTCAGCGAAGATCTTGCGGTGGGCACCGTGCTGTGGCTCGCGTTTGCGTACCCGGTCATTGCGCTGATCGTGCTGGCAATGCTGGTCGCACTGATGATCTGGCTCATACCGAAGGTATGGCGGATGATCCGCCGCATCGCACAACGCATGCAGGGCTGGTTCGAAGGCTCCTCGCACCGTCCCGTTCCCTGACCTTTCGCAAAACCCGCGCCATGTTCACCAAAATCCTGATCGCCAACCGCGGCGAAATCGCCTGCCGCGTGGCGCGCACCGCGCGCCGGATGGGTATCCGCACGGTCGCCGTGTACTCCGACGCCGACGCCGATGCGCTGCACGTTGCCGAGTGCGACGAGGCGGTGCGTCTCGGCCCTGCGGCGCCGCGCGAGAGCTATCTCAATGGCGCGGCAGTCATTGGCATCGCGCTGTCCACGGGGGCGCAGGCCATCCATCCAGGTTATGGCTTCCTGTCGGAAAACGAGGACTTCGCGACGGCATGCGCGGCGGCCGGCCTCGTGTTCATCGGTCCGCCGCCCGCCGCGATCGCTGCGATGGGATCGAAATCTGCCGCCAAGAACATCATGGGCGCGGCCGGCGTGCCGCTGGTGCCGGGCTATCACGGCGACGCGCAGGATCCGGCGCTGCTGGCGCGCGAGGCGGAAGCCATCGGGTTTCCAGTCCTCATCAAGGCAACGGCCGGCGGCGGCGGCAAAGGCATGAAGATCGTCACTGCGGCCGGCGAATTCGCGGCGGCACTGGCGTCGGCACGCCGCGAGGCGAAGGCCTCGTTTGGCGATGACCGCGTGCTGATCGAGCGTTACCTCACGTCGCCGCGGCACATCGAGATCCAGGTCTTCGCCGATACGCTCGGTAACGCCGTCTATCTGTTCGAGCGCGATTGCTCGGTGCAGCGGCGCCACCAGAAGGTGCTGGAAGAAGCGCCTGCGCCCGGCATGACGACGGAGCGCCGCGCTGCGATGGGCGAGGCGGCCGTCGCTGCCGCGAAGGCCATCGGCTATGTCGGCGCGGGCACCGTCGAGTTCATCGCCGAGCAGGATGGCCGCTTCTACTTCATGGAGATGAACACGCGGCTGCAGGTCGAGCATCCGGTCACCGAGATGATCACCGGCACCGACCTCGTCGAGTGGCAGTTGCGCGTGGCCGCCGGCGAGCCGCTGCCGCTGCGGCAGGACCAGTTGACGATCAACGGCCACGCGCTCGAGGCGCGGCTGTACGCGGAGGATCCGGAGCGTGGGTTCCTACCGTCGATCGGCACGTTGTCGCACTGGCGCATGCCCGCGGCATCCGCTCGCGTGCGTGTGGATACCGGCGTGGGTGCGGGCGACGACGTGTCCCCGTTCTACGACCCGATGCTGGCCAAGCTCATCGTCTGGGGCGAAGACCGCGCCGCGGCCTGCGCGGGAATGTTGCGCGCGCTCGCGCAATGCGAGGTCGTGGGCGTGGCCACCAACATCGCCTTTCTGGAGCGCGTGGTCGCGCACGACGCATTTGCAAGCGCCCGTATCGATACCGGTCTCATCGAAAAATATCGCGACGCGCTGTTTCCGCCGCCATCGGCAACACCTGATGCGGCATTGCTCGCCGCCACCGTCGCCGAATATGAAGGATTGGCGCTGGATGCCGCCGCCGCGGCGCGGGTGTCCGGTGACCCCAATTCACCGTGGCATATCCGCGATGCCTGGTGGCTTGGCATGACCACGCATGCGATTCCGCTGACCTTCGCGGACGGCGATGCCCGGACGCGCGTCGAGGTCAGGCCGCGCGGCGAGCATCAACTCGATGTAGCCTTCCCGGGGCGTTCGATTGCGGTCAGCTACAGCCACGCCGACGATCGTCTGCACATCGTCGCCGACGACGTGGCGTTCGAGGCAACGGTGATCGCCGACAACGATGACCGTTACGTCTTCGCGCCGGAGGCGCGGCGGCACCTGCGCTTCATCGACCCGCTCGCCCATGCCGCCGAGGACGACGAGCATGGCGGACACCTGACTGCGCCGATGTCGGGCGCCGTGGTCGCGGTGATGGTTGAAGTCGGCGCCAAGGTGGCCAAGGGCGCGCCGCTGATCGTGCTCGAAGCGATGAAGATGGAGCACACGATCGTCGCGCCCGCCGACGGCATCGTGGCGGCGGTCCACTTCGGGGTGGGCGACCGCGTCGCCGAAGGCGCGGACCTGGTCAACCTGGAAGACGCATGACCGCGGTCGGCCACTATCCGTTGCGCGTGGTCGTCACGCTGTCTGCTGCCAAAGCGCAGCCATGGATGGACCTCTTCCGCCATGCGCTCCCGGACGCAGAAGTCGAACGGCGCGAGCCCGGGCAGCCGGCGCATGAAGCCGAGCCGACGGCGGATTACGTCGTGCTGGCCGAGCCTTGCGGCACCGTGTTCGACGCGCAGCGCACGCCCAAGGCAGTATTCACGGCGAGCGCGGGTGTTGGCCATCTGCTGCGTCTGCCCAACCTGCCGCGCGACGTGCCCGTGTCGCGCCTGGAGGATGCGGGCATGGCGCAGCCGATGGCGCGCTACGTGCTTGCGGCCGCACTGCGCTTCCTGTTGCGGCTCGACACCTACGCGTCGCAACAGCGCGCCGGCCGTTGGGAACAGCACGAACCGCGCACGCCGGCTGCGGTCCGTGTTGCGGTGCTTGGTCTCGGCGTCATCGGCGGCGCGATCGCGCGCGCGCTTGCCGCGCAGGGCTTCGCGGTGCGCGGCTACGCGGCGAGCCCGAAGAGCATCGCCGGCATCGACTGTTTCGCCGGGCGGGACCAGCTCGCTGCATGCCTCGACGGCGTCGACTTCCTGGTGAGTGCGCTGCCGCTCACGCCGGCGACGACGGCGCTCCTCGATGCGCGGATGCTGGGCCTGCTCGCCGACGGCGCGCACGTCGTCAATGTCGGCCGCGGTGCCACCCTGGTGGAGGCCGACCTGCTGGCGCTGCTCGACGGCGGCAAGCTTGCGGGCGCAACGCTCGATGTGTTTGCGCCAGAACCGCTGGCCTCCCCGCATCCATTCTGGAGCCATCCGCGCGTCAACGTCACGCCGCACGTAGCGGGACTGACCGTTCCGGAAGATGCCGTCGCCCAGATCGCCACGAAGATCGCAATGCTCGAGCGCGGCGAGCCGGTGACGGGCCTGGTCGATTGGACGCGAGGTTACTGATGCCATTGCCGACCAAGGTACGATTGGTTGAAGTGGGTCCGCGCGACGGACTGCAGAACGAAAAGGCGAGCGTGCCCACGGACGTCAAGGTCACGCTGATCGACATGCTGACCGATGCCGGCTTCCCGGCGGTCGAGGCCACGGCCTTCGTCTCGCCGAAGTGGGTGCCGCAAATGGCCGATGCGGCGGACGTGATGGCACGGATCCGCCGCCGGCCGGACGTGCGCTACCCGGTATTGACACCCAACCTGCGCGGGTTCGAGGCCGCGCTGGCGGCCGGCGCCGACGAAGTGGCCGTCTTCGTCGCGGCCTCCGAGTCGTTTTCGCAGAAGAACATCAACTGCGGCATTGCGGAAAGCCTGGTCCGCATCGAGCCCGTGTTCGCGGCCGCTGCGGCGCAGGGGGTGCGGGTGCGCGGATACATCTCCTGCGTCCTTGGTTGCCCGTTTGAGGGCCCGGTGCCGCCCGCGCGCGTCGCTGAGGTCGCCGACGCGCTGTGGAAACTCGGCGCATACGAAGTTTCGCTTGGCGACACCATCGGCACGGGCACGCCTGGCGCGACGCAGGCGCTGATCGACCATTGTGCCGAGCGCGTGCCGGTCATGGCATTGGCCGGACACTTTCACGACACCTACGGCCAGGCACTGACGAATGTCTATGCCGCGATGGAGCGGGGCGTCGCCACGTTCGACTGTTCGGTGGCGGGCCTGGGCGGCTGTCCCTACGCGCAAGGCGCGACCGGCAATGTCGCGAGCGAAGACGTGCTCTATCTCCTTGACGGCCTCGGCATCGCGACCGGCGTGGACATGGCACGGCTGCGTCGCGCCGGCCATTTCATCTCGGATTTCCTCAAGCGGCCGCCGGTGTCGCGCGCGGCGCGCGCCCTCGACGCCCGCAACCCACTGGTGGCTCAATAAGCCCGCCGATCACATCACGACCCCATGACGCGTCCCGCCATCGGCACTGCCGTACCTTCGCCCTGCATCAGCATCTGCGCGATCGACCAGGTCACGGGCCTGTGCGCCGGCTGCCTGCGTACGGTGGACGAGATCGCAGTCTGGAGCGTGCTCGACGACGACGAGAAGCGCGCGGTCTGGACCAGCATCGACGCGCGGCGCGCCAACGGGACCCCTGCATCCACTTCAGGACCCGCCAATGGCAAGCGTTGACTGGTATTTCGATTTCATCTCGCCGTTCGCCTACCTGCAGTGCGAACAGTTGCGCCAGCTCGGGCCCGGTGTGCGGGTGCGATATCGCCCGGTTCTCTTCGCCGGATTGCTCGAAGCCCACAGTCACAAGGGGCCCGCCGAGATCACTCGCAAGCGTGAGTTCACCTATCGCTACCTGGTGTGGCACGCGCGGCGGATGCAGATCCCGTTCAAGATGCCGCCGGAGCATCCGTTCAATCCGCTGCGGCTGCTGCGACTCGCCATTGCGTGTGATTGCGCGCCCGAGGCGGTGCAGCGCATCTTCCGCTTCGTCTGGGCCGACGGCCGGCTACCCGACCTGCCGATCGAATGGGCCGAACTCGTTTCGGAGCTGGGCGTCGCGGATGCCGAGGCGAGGATCGCCGCGCCCGCCGTGAAGGCGGAGCTGCGGCGCAATACGGACGAAGCCATCGAGCGTGGCATCTTCGGCGTGCCTACGCTGATGGTGGGCGACGAATTATTCTGGGGCGCGGACGCAACGGCGATGGCAGCCGATTACATTGCCGCGGGGTCCCGCTGGACCGATCCGGAAATCGCGCGCGTATCGGCGCTGCCGCTGGGGGTTGTCCGTGCCGCGCCCGCAGTGAAGGCCGGCAAGCGCAAGCCCGCGCGTTAGTTCATGCACGTCAGAGCGGGCCGGTGTCGCGCAACCCGAGCGCGCGGCGGATGGTCGCAGCAGACTGCAACGCTTCTTCCAGAGAATTACCCAGGCACGTGACGTGTCCCATCTTGCGGGCCCGGCGCGGTTCGGTTTTGCCGTACAGGTGAAGCTTGGCCTGCGGCTCCCGCAACACCGCAGACCAGTCGGGTTCGCGCGGGGCTTTCGCGTCGGGTGAATCGAACCACAGGTCCCCCAGCAGGTTCACCATCACGGCGGGCGTGTGCTGGCGCGTGTCGCCCATCGGCAGCGCGGCCAGCACGCGGGCCTGCTGCTCGAACTGCGACGTGATGCAGGCATCGATCGTGTAGTGGCCGCTGTTGTGCGGGCGCGGCGCAATTTCGTTCACCAGCAGAGCTCCGGCGGTATCGACGAACATTTCGACGCACAGCACGCCGCGATAGTCGAGCAGTGCCGCCACCCGCAAGGCGATCGCGCGCGCGTCGTCGGCGAGCGCCGCCGGAATCCGTGCCGGCACCACCGAGACATCGAGGATGCCGTCGCGGTGCATGTTCTCGGCCACGGGCCACGTCTGCACGTTGCCGTGCTCGTCACGCGCGACAATGACCGAGACCTCGCACGCCAGCGGAACCAGGGCCTCCAGCACGCAGGGTTGACCGCCCATGGCGGCCAAGGCGCGGCGGACATCCTCCACGGTGCGCACACGCGCCTGGCCCTTGCCGTCGTAGCCTAAGCGCGCGCTCTTGACGATGCCGGGCAGAAGACCGTGCTTCAGCGTCGTGACATCGTCATCATGGCGCAACACTGCAAACGGCGCCACCGGCAGCGCATGGCCCGACAGGAACATCTTCTCGCTGATGCGGTCCTGCGCGATGGCCACGCTGGCCGCGGTGGGGGTCACCCGCGCCGTGCGCGCAAGGTAATCGAGCGCGGCCGCGGGCACGTTCTCGAATTCGGTCGTCGCGCCCGCCGCCATGCCGGCGAGTTCGGCGAGACCCTGGGCATCAAGGTAGTCGGCGGCGATGTGATGGTCGGCCACGCTGCCCGCAGGACTGTCGTGACCGGGGTCGAGCACGACCACGCGATAGCCGAGGCTCTGCGCCGCCATGCAGAACATGCGGCCGAGCTGGCCGCCGCCCAGCAGGCCGAGCCACGCGCCGGGGGCAATGACTGCCATCAGCGTTGCAGTGTCAGGTCGACGGCGGAACGCGCATCGCGCGCGCCGTGGCCGTCTGCTTCAGGCGGAACGCGGCGAGCTTCTTGGCGACGACGGGATCGGTGCCTGCGATGAGTGCGACGGCAAAGAGGCCCGCGTTGGCGGCGCCGGCCTCGCCGATGGCGAACGTGGCGACCGGGATGCCCTTTGGCATCTGCACGATCGACCACAGCGAATCTTCGCCCCGCATGTACTTCGACGGCACGGGCACACCCAGCACCGGCACCGTGGTCTTGGCGGCAAGCATGCCGGGCAGGTGCGCCGAGCCGCCCGCGCCGGCGATGATCACGCGCAGGCCCCGGGGAAGGGCGTCTTCGGCGTACTCGAACATTTCGTCCGGCATCCGGTGCGCGGACACCACGCGGGGCTCATTCGGGATGCCGAAGGCGTCGAGTTGCACGACCGCATGGCGCATGATCTCCCAGTCACTGTCGCTGCCCATGACCACGCCCACCAGCGGTGCTGCCTTGCGCTGCGCCATCCCTCCTCCCCGGAGTTTGCTGCTGTTGATTTTGAGTTGAAATAGTAGCATCGGCAGGTGCGGATTGCGCCGTCACCAGCCGCGACGGAAGGCGCTCCGAAGGAACAAACCACGCATGGTGGTTGTCTTTCCACACACGCTCACCCAGAATCGGTTCGATGCACACCACGATGGTCACCATTTCCAACCTGTTGCCGCGCGTATCCGCCGTCGTCGCGCTGGTGTTCGCGGTGTCAGCGCAGGCGCAGACCGACGCCGACTTTCTCGCGGCCAAGGCGGCGTTCGACAAGGGCGACCGGGCGCGCCTTGCCGCCCTGGCGCCCCGGCTCGGCAGTCATGCACTGGCGCCCTACGCCGAGTACTGGCAGTTGAAGCTCTCGCTCGATGAGTCGTCGCCTGCGGCCATCCGGGCCTTCATCGACCGCTATCCCAATTCGCCACTGGCTGACCGCGTGCGCGCCGACTGGCTGAAGGCGCTGGCGCGCAAGAGCCTGTGGGACCGCTTTGCACTCGACTACGCGGTCATTCCCGGTGATGACGCGGAACTGGCGTGTGCCACCAGCCTCTTTCGTTGGCAGCGCGACGGTGAGGATGCCATCGCGGCGGCCAAGCCGCTGTGGTTCAGCGACAAGGCCACGCCGGACCTGTGCGAGCCGTTGTTTGCGGCGCTGATCAAGCGCGGCGACATCAGCACCGCCGATCGCAAGGTGCGCTTCCGCATGGCCGTCGAGGCCGGCAACCTGCGCCTGGCTCAAGCGCTCGGCAACGAGCTTCCCGGTGCGGACCGGATCGCCGACCGAGAATTCTCGGCGGTACAGAACAATCCGCTGGCCGCGCTTGGCAACGGTGGATTTGACTGGAAAACCGGCGGCGGCCGCGAGCTCGCCTTGCTGGCCGTGGAGCGTTCTGCGCGGGCCGACCCCGAGGCTGCGCGCGTCGCCTGGGTCAAGGTCCGGGACCGACTGCCGGTCGCCGAACGCCTTTACGGGAATGCGCGGATCGGCTTCTACGCTGCGCGGAAGCTCAATCCGTCGGCCAATGCATGGTTCCGCGAGGCTGCAGGTGCCACGCAAAGCGCCGAAGCCAACGCCTGGCGCGTTCGTGCCGCGTTGCGCGCGCAGGCGTGGGACGACGTGTTGCTGGCCATCGACGCGATGCCAGACGCCCAGCGGCAGGAGACCACGTGGCGCTACTGGCGGGCGCGGGCGTTGGCCGCGAAGGGCCGGACCGAGGAGGCCAACGTGTTGCTCGTCGCATTGGCGCCCGAAGTCAATTTCTACGGCCAGCTGGCGGCGGAAGGTCTGGGCCAGCGGTTCGTCGTACCGTCCAGTGCCCCGATCGTGCCGTCGGCGGCGGCATTGTCCGTGTTCGCTGCGCGACCCGAGGTGCGGCGCGTCTCGAAGCTGGTGGAACTCGACATGCGCGCCGACTCGTTGCGCGAATGGCAGTACATCGTGCGTGGACAGGACGACGACGCGTTGCTGCTGGCGGCGGAGCATGCGCGCCGGGTCGGCCTCTACGATCGCGCGATCAACACGGCCGAGCGCACCGCGTTGCGGCACGACTACAACCTCCGCTATCTTGCGCCATTCCGCGCCGACTTCGATGCGGCGGCCAAGGCCCACGACGTCGATGTCGCGTTGCTTTATGGCATCGCGCGTCAGGAATCCCGGTTCATTCCGGCGATCGTGTCCTCGGCGGGTGCGGTCGGGTTGATGCAGCTGATGCCGGGCACGGCCAAGTGGGTAGCAAAGCAGACGGGCCACGCCGATTTCCGCGGCGGGACGCAGGTTGCGCAGACGGAGTTGAACACGTACTTCGGCGCCTTTTACTTCAAGTACTGGCTGGATCGCCTCGACCGCATGCCGGCGTTGGCGGCCGCTGCCTACAATGCGGGTCCGGGGCGCGCGCAGGCGTGGCGCCCGGTGGCGCCGCTGGAAGGCGCGATCTGGGTCGAGACCATTCCATTCAACGAGACCCGCGATTACGTGAAAAAGGTCCTGGCCAACGCAGTGATCTACGGCCAGTCGTTCCAGACGAGCCAGGAGCCACTCACTGCGCGCCTGGGCGTCGTCACCCCGCGGGGCGCGCTCGCGCCCGCGCCCACCGCCGCGGTGGCGCCATGAGCCCGTTCGGAAGCCCGACGGGCGAACACCAAAGCGCGCAGCGCGAGGGTGGTGAGCAAACCGGGATGCATCGGATCGTCGTGGTCGGCGGCAGCGGCTTCGTCGGCCGGTACGTGGTCGCGCGCCTTGCCACGGACGGGCATCGCGTGGTGGTGCCAACGCGCCGCCGCGA
>JBBQEY010000034.1:0-20960 GCA_038321425.1 Burkholderiales bacterium
GGACGTCGGATTCACGATCACCACGCGTTCGACGCCGGACCCGTCCAGCACGTCGAGGAGCTCCTGCGTGGCGCCAAGCTCCGCTGCGATCGGCCGGTACGCCGTGTCGGCTGCGAATGGAAACTTGTGCGGGTCCAGCACGTGAACGTGCGTATCGGTCGCGCATGAAGGCAGGTGCAGCAGCGCGCCCATCTTCGTCACGGCAGCGCCGCCCGCAAGGCAAGCACGGCGCTGCGCGGGCTCGTCAGCACCGGCATGGCGACGCGCGCGCTGACGGCATCGAGCGCGCGACTGGTCGAAAAGTGCGCAAGCAGGAGCACATCGCAATCCGCGAATGAGTGCGCCGCATCGGCGAGCAAACGGTCGTGCTCATCACCGCGTCCATCGCGCAGCGCCTGCATCGCTTGCGGGATGCATTCGGAGCGTAACGTTGCCCGCACCCCGCGCGATTGCGCCATCGCATGGAATTCTTCTTCCATCGACGCAACACTTGGCGCGAAAGTGGCGAGCATGCCGACCTGGCGCCCACGCGACAGCGCGTCGGCGAACATCGCTTCGTTCGGCTTCAGGACGGGGACGGGCAATGCGGCCTTCGCGTCGTCGATCGCCGGACCGAAAGCCGAGCACGTGAACAAAATACCGTCGGCGCCGGCGGTATGCGCATAGCGGGCGAGTGTCACAATGCGCGCGCGCATGGCGTCGGTGAGCACGCCATCGCTTTCTCGATCGGGGGAAAGCGCGTCATCGAGCACGTGCTGCACCTGGGCCTGCGGCCACAATGCCGCCAGCGCGTCCGCGACCGGGCGCATCGCGACGGTCACCGCATGGATCAGTGCTATGCGCGGCCGGCGAATCGTCATGGCGCGTCGGGCGCGGCGCGATCGTCGCCGATGCGCATCAGGATCTCGTCGAGCTCGGCCAGCCAGCGACGCTTGTGGGCGCGGTGAATTTCGACCGCCGACTGCGGATCACCGCGGCGAATCGCTTCGACCACCGCCGCGTGGTTCACGTTTGAATAGACCGGCGGTTTGCGGTAAGCGGACGTCAGGTAGCGAAACCGATTGGCTTTCTCGAGGAAGCGCCTTGCGGTATCGATCAGGTGGCGATTGCCGCAGGCATCGATGAGCAGCAGATGGAAACGATAGTCCGCCTCGTTCCAGGCGTCGATGTCGCTCGCTTCCAGCGCGCGATCCATGGCCGCGATCGCGTCGTCGAACACGGCGATATCTTCGGTTGACAACCGGCGCGCCGCCGTTTGCTGTGCGGCCTCGACCTCGAGACACGCGAGCAATTCGGTGATCTCGCGAATGTCGCGCAACGACAATGCGACGACCCGCATGCCGCGGCGCGGCTGCAGGTCGATGTAGCCCTCGTCCTGCAGGCGCACCAGCGCTTCGTGCACCGGGGTGCGGCTCATGCCGAGGCGAAGCGCGAGCGCGGGTTCGAGCGACTGGAATCCCACCGGCATCTCGCGGGAAAGGATCGCTTGCTTGATGCGTCGATACGCCTGCTCGGACTGGGGCGCGTCGTCCAGCACGGGTTTGAGTAGGGGACTTGACTGCATCTAATGCGTTCTATAATCTATTTAATGCATGCATTATAATCGCGCTGGGTAAAGCAGCGCAAGGAGGCGATATGAGCAAATGGTCAATTGTGGTTCTCGGCGGACTCGCGCTCGTCTTGGGGGTGCTGCCCGTGCCAGCGGCCGGCCAGGCGTGGCCCGTGAAGCCGATTCGTATCATCGTGCCGTATCCGCCGGGCGGCGGCAATGACAATCTAGCAAGGATATTCGCGCAAAAGCTGTCCGAGCGCCTGCAGCAACCGGTCGTCGTTGAGAACAAGCCGGGCGCGGGAACGCTGATCGGGAGCGAGGCGGCTGCAAAAGCGCCTGGCGACGGCTATACGATTCTTCTTTCTTCGATCGTAACGCATGCATTAGCGCCAGCACTTTATCCGAAAGTGCCCTACGACCCCATCAAGGATTTCGTGCCGATCACCATCCTGGCGGTCGCGCCGACGGTACTCGTGGTCAACCGCGATTCCCCGGCCAAATCGGTCGGAGAGTTGATCGCGCTCGCAAAGGCCAACCCTGGGAAATATACGTTCGCGTCCGGCGGCAACGGAACAACGCCGCACATATCCGGCGAGATTTTCAAGTCAATGACCGGAACCGACATCCTGCACATCCCCTACAAGGGTGGAGGGCCGGCCATCGCCGACCTCATGGGTGGACAGGTGGACATGATTTTCGACACTGCTGCCTCCGCGATGCCGCACGTGCGCAGCGGAAAATTGCGCGCGCTTGCGATCGCGACGCCGAAGCGGCATCCGGACTTCCCTGATCTGCCGACCTTTGCAGAGCAGGGGTTGCCCGACTATTCCATCAACTCGTGGTATTCGCTGCACGCGCCGGCCGGGACGCCGCGCGAAATCGTGATGAAGGTGCACGGCGAAGTCGTGGCATCGCTCAAGTCCCAGGATGTCATTGATCGTTTGCGTGCGCTCAATGCCGATCCCGGCGGCATGCCGCCGGACGAATTCGCCGCGTTCGTCAAAAGCGAACTCGATCGCTACAGCCAAGTCATCAAGAAGGCGGGGATCAAGCTCGAATGAGGGAGGCGGCCAAGGCGATGCCAAGGGAGGCGCGCAGCGTGCGTCGACGAGCGATTGCGCTTGGCCGATGCGTTGTCGTTATCGCGGCGGCACGGTTCGAGGCCGAGGAATGACGCCGTTGCGCTTACTTGTCCTTCCCGGCGACGGCATCGGGCCTGAGATCACCGAGGCCACGCTTGCGGTGCTGCAGGCGGCCGCCGCTGCCGCGCAACTTCCGCTCGAGTGCGAACGCGACCGGATTGGCTTCGAAGCGCTGCATGCCGAAGGGACCACGGTCCCCGATCGCGTGCTCGAGCGCGCCCGCGTCGTGGACGGCACGCTGCTCGGGCCGATCTCGCATCTCGATTATCCACCGCGCGAGCAGGGCGGAATCAACGTGTCGGCGGCGTTTCGCACCAGGCTCGACCTGTACGAGAACCTGCGGCCGGCGCGAACCCGTCCGGGGCTCGGCCACACGCGCGAGCCGATGGATCTCGTCATCGTGCGCGAATGCACCGAGGGCTTCTATCCGGATCGCAACATGGCGGTCGGCATCGGTGAATTCATGCCGACCCATGACATGGCGCTGTCGGTGCGCAAGATTACGGCGTTCGCGTGTGAGCGAATAGCGCGACGCGCCTTCGAACATGCGCGGCGGCGACGCCAGCTCGTCACTGCCGTGCACAAGGCCAACAACTTCATCCTGAGCGACGGCTTGTTCCTGCGCGAGGTGCGCAAGGTCGCGGCCGCGTACCCGGATGTCGTGCTCGAGGAGATCATCATCGACGCGATGGCCGCGCGGCTCGTGCGCGAGCCGCAGCGATTTGACGTGGTGCTCGCCACCAATTTCTACGCGGACATCCTGTCCGATCTTGCCAGCGAGCTTTCCGGCAGCTTGGGGTTAGCCGGCTCGATCAACGCCAACGAATCGACGTGCGCTGCGCAGGCGCAGCACGGCTCCGCTCCGGATATCGCGGGCCAGGATCGCGCTAATCCCACGTCGCTCATCCTTTCGGCCGCGATGTGGCTCGAGTGGCTCGCCGAGCGCCGCGACGATCCGCGCATCGGCATCGTGGCGAAGGCTATGCACGATGCGGTCGATCAGGTGCTCCTCGATCCGGCGCTGCGAACCGCCGACCTTGGAGGTCCGCTTGGCACGAAGGCCTTCGGACAAGTGGTCGCTGCGCGCGTGGCGAGTATCGCGCAGGGGTAAGCAGCGCCACGTCGGGCCGCGTTCGATTCACGCCGTCAATTGGGCGTCCAGCGCCGGATAGTCGGTATAGCCTTCGGCTCCGCCGCCATAAAGTGTGTTCGCATTCAGCGCATTGAGTTGCGTATCTTCGCGAAGGCGCCGCACGAGGTCGGGGTTGCTGATGAAGAGGCGCCCGAATGCGACCAGGTCGGCCGCGCCCGAGGCCACGGCATCGAGTGCCATATTGCGGGTGTAGCCGTTGTTGACCATCCACGCACCATTGAACTTGCCGCGAAGCGACGCGTAGTCGAAAGGAGCGAAGTCGCGTGCGTCACCGGTCGCGCCTTCGACAATGTCCAGGAACGCCAACTGCAGCGGTGCGAGCTGCGCCACGGCATATTCGTACAACGCCTGCGCGTTGGTGTCCTGGCCAGCGTCATTGGCGGGCGTCACCGGCGACAGGCGCAGCCCGGTGCGGCTGCCGCCGATTTCCTGCGTCACGGCCTGCATGACTTCAAACAACAAGCGGCTGCGGTTCTGGATTGAGCCGCCGTAGTCGTCGCTGCGGTCGTTGATGCTGTCGCGGAGGAACTGCTCCATCAGATAGCCATTGGCGCCGTGCACTTCCACGCCGTCAAAGCCTGCGTCCATCGCGCGACGGGCGGCGTCCCGGAAGCTCGCAATCACCGCGGGGATCTCGCTCGTAAGCAGCGCGCGCGGCGACGAAACCTCCACGAATCCGTCCTTGGTGAACGTCTTGGTATTGGCCCGCTGCGCGGTCGAGGACTCCGGTGCCTGGCCGTTGGGCTGTAACGAAACATGGGAGATGCGACCGACGTGCCATAGCTGTACCACAATGCGCCCGCCCTCCGCATGGACGGCATCAGTGATGCGGCGCCATCCTGCGACCTGCTCGGTGTTCCAGATGCCAGGGGTGTCGAGATAGCCCTGGCCTTCGCGACTGATCTGAGTTGCCTCGGTGACGATGAGCCCCGCACTCGCGCGTTGCCGGTAATACTCGACCGCGAGGCGCGACGGCACTTGTCCGGGCGCTGCACGATTGCGTGTCAGGGGCGCCATGACAATGCGGTTGGCGAGTTGCAATGTGCCAACGCGAATGGGATCGAAAAGGCTGGTCATGGGATATCCAATCTAAGAAATGTCGGGCATCTGAAAATCACACGTGGTCATGGCCGCGTCTGTGCGCTTGCCAACATAGGTCAGGACGCACCTGATTGATTTCTGCATCGATCAGTACCGCTTGGACTGGCCCCGCCGTCGCCGGAACAGGGTAGATTTCGCACATGCTTCCCCCTGCCGCTACCCGCGACCACCTGTCCCTTACGCGCTATCTTGTTGTCGCCTACGGCGCGCTCGCATTGCTTGCGGTAGTCGCTTCGCTGCTGCCGCGGATGAATGCGGCGACTCTCGGCGCTGCGATTGTCGTGCTCGCCATTCCATCGATGGCGGGACTGTGGCATCGAAGCGCGATGCGGCGGCTCGCGCGCCTCCACCAATTCACGCCGGAACGCTGGCTTGGTCGGTGGTCTGCTCGTCGGGTGCTCGGGCAAGTCGGCGGTGCGCTGGTGGCCGTCGCGCTCTCGGCGGCAGTGGTGCTGCAGAGTCCCTTCTTCGGGACATCGGAGTGGGCCTTCCTCGCTGTCGCACCCCTGCTATTCCTTGCGCTGCACCGTGCCGCGTTGACGCGCGCCGGCCCGCTCTTCTCGCGTGACGTGTACGCGGCGAGCGGCGCCTTGCGGCTTGCCCGCTTCCTTACGGTCGCAGTACTGCTCGTCGCGTGGCTCGCGGTTCGGTACGTCATCGCCGCTGATGCCGAAAGGCCGATCGCCGAGGTGGTCTACGACCTGCAGTCGCGGTGGCCGCAAGTCGGCTCGGCCACGGCGCGTTGGGCCATCGACGCGGGTGCGTGGAGTCAGGCCACGCTTGCGACGCTCGACGGCGCCGGGTCGGCGTCGTGGTGGCGAACGCTGATCGTGCTCGTCGTTCTTCCGCTGACCGTGTTCGTATTCGCAACGTGGTCGGCCGCCGGCGCTTCGCTGGACGTGGCGGCGTGGCGGCGAGTGCTCGGCGCATCGCTCACGGATGCCGACGATCCGCCGCCGATCGCGCCGCGCCGAATGGTGGCCTACGGCGTCGCGTCAATTGCCGCGACCGCGATGGGGGTGCTGGCTTACGCGGAGGCCGATGCTGCACTCGGGCGCCAGGAGCGCTTTCTCGCGCTCGCTGCTGTGCCGCAGTGCGAGCGCATCGGCGCACGCGTGTATTCGCTGGGAACCCTCGCGAAAGTGCAGGCTTACGACTCGGTGCTCGAGAAAAGCATGGCGTCGCGCCGAACCAATGCTTGTGCGCGCATTGCGGAGGTCGGCCGCGTCGCGGAGCGTAACGTCGACGCCTACCTCGACTGGTACTTCAGTCTTGGTGGCGACTGGACGCGCTTTGCGCTGATGTTCGCAGGCGACGTCGAGTCGCTGCTCGAGGTGAAGTTCAACAAGCTTGTGGCCGCCGAACCAAGGGTCGCATCGCTGATAGGCGAATTGCAACTGGACCAGCACTACCTGCTCGAGGTGGCATCGGTGGGCCGCAATGGCCTCGTCGATCTGCTCGAACAGCAGCGGCTGGTGCTGGACGAGCGTCAGTGCAAGTTGGTGACCGACGCAGGGCAGGGCATTGCCGCGTTGCCTCGCTACGACGGCTTGCGCACGCGCATGATCGCGAGCGCCGCAACCGGTGTCGTCGCGGGCGCCTTTGCCGGCGGACTGACCGCAAGAGCGATGCAACGCGCGAGCATGAAGGCAGCGGGGCGTGTCCTGGGCAGAGCTGCCGCGAAGCGCGGCCTGAGTCGTCTTGGATCTGCAGGCGCGGGTGTGGCGGCAGGCGCACTGGCAGGTTCCGTGGTGCCTGGCGTGGGCACGGTGGTGGGCGCGGCCGCCGGTCTGGCGGCCGATGTTGCAATGCTTGCGGTGGAGGAGAAGCTCACGCGGCAGGATATGCGGCGCGACCTCCTTGCGGCAATCGACGAGTCGTTGGTAACGTTGCGAGGGGCGTTCGATTGCCCGGGGCGTTAGGACGTTGCACTAACCTGACGTGACCAGGGCCGCCTATTTCATGGACTGTTGTACGTCCACCAGGAGCTGGTCGAGACTGTCGACGCGAACGATATAGCCCGCCTACAGCGTGCAAACTATTGAAAAATAGGTTAAAATGAAGTTCTGGAGCTGGGCAGTGTCAATCCGCAGCTCCTTTGTTTGAGCCCAGGTCGGGGTGCCAACTATTATTTTAAGTACCTGGCGTCGAGCCCAGGCCCCGCCCGGTAGACCGTCAGATCGTACTTCCGGTCTCCGGCCGTGCGAGGTCCTATGTCCTCGCCCCCGTGGCGACGCCTATTCGCTGGACAGCCGACAGTTCGACGCCTTTCCCCCTTGCACAACCGAGGATACGTGCCGTGATCGAAACCATGAAGTGCCTGAAAAAGTATGGCCAACGGCTTGACCTCGAAATCGCCAAGGAAATGGGCCTGCCCCTTACCACCGTGCGGCAGAACCTTACGGCCCTTGCGGCCACCGGCGCCGTGATTACATGCACGCTCACCCGCTTCGAAAACGGCAAGCAGATCGATGCATGGCAATGCCGCGTATCCGGGTATGTGCCGCCGTTGGCGCCGGGTCGCAAGGCGAAGGCCACCGCTTAGCGCTTGGTGCATTGAACAAGTCAGCCCTCGGTCTCCACGCCAGCGCAACTTCGATCCGTACACGACCAACCCGGTGTTGCGTCCGCTGCTCGACAATGTGGCTGCCGCCAGCTTGGCCGGGAGCGGCCTGCGCCGGATCAAGATGAGCGTGATGGTGCCCGTGGGCGTGAAAGTGGAAGAATCGCTGGTGATCGCGGCCGCCGTTGACTACGTGTACTGGGATGTGATTGCGGCCTGATCGCGGCCGAGTTCGCGCAACGCAAGACCCTGAGCGGCAAGCGACGGGTGCTGTTGCTGGCCGGCAACGCCAGCCCGCGGGCGACGCAGGATCTGGAGCGGGCGGGCTTCACGATGCGCACCGGATTGCGTCCCTGACTTCAGCGGGAGGGCAGGCCACCGCAGTCGGCGCCTGCCTACAAACGTGCGAGCGCCGCTCCCACGCATCTATGCGCCATCGAACGACAGTAGGCGTCCTCCGGCAACGGCAGAATGGGCCTCAGCGATCGAACAACGATTCGCCTCCCTCTTCCTTCATGGAGAACGCAATGAAAACGAATCACGCAGTGAAACTAGTCACCGCCGTCTCACTAGCGCTCGCGCTGACGACCGCCTATGCGGCCGGTGACACGAAGTCCACCGATTCCACGTTGACCGGCAAGGAAAAGGCCACGGCCATCGGTGCAGGTTCCGGCGCCGTGGCGGGTGCAGTAGTGGGCGGCCCGGTGGGCGCGCTGGTCGGCGCCGGCATCGGCGCCTATGTGGGCAATCAAGGTACCGACGCCAACGGCAAGGTTTCTACAACGACAGCGCGTCCGGCCGACGGTACGGTGCGCAATGCCCAGGCTGCGCTGAACACCAAGGGCTACGACATTCGCGTCGACGGCCAATGGGGCCCGAACACGCAGAATGCCGTGCGTCGCTTCCAGTCCGAGAACGGACTGGCGCAAAGCGGACGTCTCGATAGCGCTACATTGACCGCGTTGGGCGTCACCAGCTGACCGGCGCCGTAAGCTAACGCATCGCGTTGACAGATCTTTGCGATCCGGACGCGTGATGTGGGGAGTGAGTCAAAAGCCGTCTACGGGCGGTTTTTGGCTTTTTTCTTGTCGTGTTCCTCGCGTAACCGTTGTTCGCCGCGCGACGCGATCCAGCCTGCAGGAATAGCGATGTAATTCGGTGGCGGAATCGTTGTCAGGTCCTTCAGCAACTGGACGCGCGCCGCGAATCCCGGCTGGCCGGGCCAGGGTTCCTCCACTGGTTGCGTCACCCACTCCTCAAGGAACGCGCGGGCCGCGCCGCTGACCGCCGGCGTGCTGTCGGTAGCGACCATGGCTTCCCGCGCTCCGCGGAGGAACAGATAGCCGGCACGCGCGCGGCCCGCCATCTTGTCGAGGCGCAGGCGCTCGAAGATGCCGGCGCGTGCGGATTCATCCATCCCGCGCAACTGCTCGGCAACCGTATCGTTCAGTGCAAGCAGCGCGGCATCGTCGTTCGCAGGCGGCGGCTGCGGCCGCTTGAACGTGAACCTTCCCAGGGTCTCGGCATACGCGTCACTCCCGACGCGCCATGCAATGCGCTCGCCCGTGGCGAGCGTCGCGTCCTCGGGAAGCGATGCCACCATTCGGTCCGTCAGGTTGACCTCGCCATACATGTCGGAGAGCATATCCGCAAACGTTGCGTTCATCGGGCGCAATGCGCGGGGAAAGTAATCGCCCCACCACGGCAACGCCAGAAGCGGCGCGACGGCGATGAACCACGCCAGCGAGCGCGGCAGATGGGCCACGATGAGCGAGATGCCGCGGTACCAGAGGCCGAGGCCGAGGCCGAAGGCCATCACAGTGACGAGCCAACTGCCCTGCAATCGCGCCTGGTTCTCGACGAACCCCGCGGGCAGCGGGTGTGCGGGTCGCGCCGAGTCGAGCGCCAGCATGAAGTTGGGGGCGTTGTCGCTCCAGCCCAGGATGGCGGCGTCCACGGGGCTGTCCAACGCGCGCCGCAGTTCCGTCATTTCCGTACGCGTTTCCGGTCCGGGCGGCGCCGTTACCGTTGCCAGCGGCGACGCGGGTGGATGCGTGGCCAGCCATTCTGCGGCCTCGGCGCTGATGCGGATCTCCGGCGCGATGAAACCGCGCTCGTCGCGAGTCCACGCGAAGGGTACACTGGCAGTGACCGGGCCGGCATCGTGCAGCGTGTAGTGATCGTAGAACGGCAAGCGGGTGCCGCAGAACGCGTGCCGCGCATTGACGGCCCATTCCGCGGTGTACTCGACGACGACGCAAGGCGCGGCCTTGGCGAACGGTCGCCATTGCGTATAGCGTCCCATTAGCTTCGGATCGAATTCGACGGCCAGCCAGCTTTCGACGATGTGCGCTGGGGCACGCATGTTGTACGTCGCGAACTTATGCGCCTCGATGGCTTTCTGCGGTCCAGCCTGCCAGCCGACCGTCAGCAGCAGCCCGGCAATCCCGACGAACACGGCCCCGAACAGCGTGTTGATGCGGGTGACCGCAACGCCCAACGCGTTCGCGACGAGCGTTGCTGCATGGGAGCCAAGCCGCGACTCCACCGTGGGTGTCGCGGGGGTCGCTGGCGATACCGCTTTTTTCGGCAGCTTGGGGCGCGCCATATCGCGGCGACGATTGCAGTCAGTACGACTTCGATGCCGCGGGTGGTTGCGCCGTGCGCATCTTCGCCATCACCGATTGCGCGCCGGCGGCCATCAATCGCGCATCCGAGCTCACCGTCACGAGCTGGAAGCCCTTGGCGATGCGCTTCAGCGCGGCGTCGGGACCGGCGTTGTGGATCGCCGCTACCACGCCGTGTGCCTTGGCGCGCGCGAGGATGTGATCGATCGCCTCCGCCGCTTTCGGATCGGGTTCGTCCATGTTGGGCGCACAGCCCAGCGACAGCGCGAGATCGGAGGGCCCGATGTAGATCGCGTCAAGGCCCTCCACCGTCAGGATGGCGTCGAGGTTGTCAAGCGCCTGCGCGGTCTCGATCATCGCGAACACGACGATCGTTTCGTCGGCGTGCTTGGGATAGTCGGCGCCGCCGTAGAGCAACGCGCGCACCGGGCCGAAGCTGCGGGTTCCGCGCGGCGCGTAGTGGGTGTACGCGACCAGCTTCTGGGCTTCCTCGCGCGTGTTGACCATCGGGCAGATCACGCCGTAGGCGCCGGCGTCGAGCGATTTCATCAGGATGCCGGGTTCAAGCCACGGCACGCGCACGATCGGCACCGTTGCTGTCGTCGAGATCGCCTGCAGCATGCCTACCATCGCCTGGTAATCCACGACGCCGTGCTGCAGGTCGATTGTCAGCGTGTCCCAGCCCTGGTGGGCCATCGTCTCCGCGGAAAATCCATTGGGAATGGCCAGCCAGCCGTTGACGGCGGCGCCGCCGGATTGCCAGATCGTGCGCAGGCGGTTCTCTCTCATCCGTTGCTCCATGACGTAGCCGCCGGAGGAGGGCACGGCGGCCGGGATTGATGATCCCGCCGGGCAACATGCATCGGAGGGCGTAGCGCGGGGGCCTCAATCGGGGCCTCGGCGCGCAGGGGAATGTGCCGTTGATTCTAGCGCACGGTACCGGTCCCTGACCGGGTGACGCACAGGTTGCGCCCCTTGTTCCGAACGCGTCGACCGCTGCCCACACTGCGATCACGCGCTACCATCGCGCCATGGGACCACTCGATAGCGTACGTGTACTGGAATTCGAGGCGCTCGGCCCCGGACCATTTTGCGGGATGCTGCTTGCCGACATGGGCGCCGACGTGCTGTTGGTCGATCGGGCCAGCGATCCGGGCTTGGGCTTCGACCGCGAGCGCTGGAACGACGTGATGCTGCGCGGCCGCCGCTCGGTCACGCTCGACCTCAAGTTGCCCGAAGGCGTGGCCGCGGCCCTGCAACTCGTGGCGCGCGCGGACATCGTCATCGAAGGCTTTCGTCCCGGCGTGATGGAGCGGCTGGGGTTGGGGCCGGACGTACTGCTGGCCGTCAATCCGAAACTCGTGATCGGCCGCATGACCGGGTGGGGCCAGGACGGTCCGCTGGCCGCGCGCGCGGGCCATGACATCAATTACATCGCGATGTCGGGGGCATTGCATGCGATCGGCCGGGTTGGCGATGCGCCGGTGCCCCCGCTGAATCTCGTCGGCGACTTTGGCGGCGGCGGCATGCTGCTCGGCTTCGGTCTCATGTGCGCGCTGCTCGAGGCGCGCCAGTCCGGCAAGGGGCAGGTCGTGGACGCAGCGATGATCGAAGGCGCGGCGCTGCTCACGACCATGTTCTGGGGCATGCAGGCCGCGCAGCGCTGGACGGATGAGCGCGGCACGAATGTCCTCGACTCGGGTGCGCCGTGGTACGACACGTATGCCACGCGCGACGGCAAGCACGTGGCCGTGGGTGCCATCGAACCCAAGTTCTACGCCGAACTGTTGCGGAAATTGGAACTCGACGGCGAGAAGCTGCCGGACCAGAACGATCGTGCGGGCTGGCCTGCCTTGCGCGCGCGCTTCGCGGCGGTGCTGGCCACGCGCACGCGGGACGAATGGTCGCGCGTGTTCGAGGGCGTGGATGCCTGCGTGTCGCCGGTGCTGACGTTTGCCGAAGCCGCAGCGCATCCGCATGCGCTGGCGCGGCGCAGCCATGTCGCCGTCGGCAACGTGCAGCAGCCAGCGCCCGCCCCACGCCTGTCGCGCACCCCGGGCGCCGTGCGTGGCCCCGCGCCGGAGCGTGGCGCGCAGGGCCGCGAAGCGCTGGTCGACTGGGGCTTCGACGACGCGCAGATCGGCCACCTGTCCGCGTTGGGCCTGCGCTTCAACCGCCGTGAATCGCCCGGGGGCGACGAAAGTTGATCGCGATGTCGAACAACGGTGGCCGTGCGGGGGTGGTGAGAATCGCAATGCTGACACATGTGCGTCGAGACAGCAGCGCGAACTGTTCAAACTGCCATGGTCAACGTGGGATCGTGAGTGTTGGGACGACGTCGTGATGCCGGCGGTGCCGTGGACTTCTTGCTCTTGCGTGCGGGCAGTTTCGCACCGATCACGCTGCCTGCTCAACGCGCGCCCGGCAGGCCTGCGACGTGTTGGCGCTCGCTGACGCGGGCCAGGTGTGTTTCCATCGCTCGGCGTTGCCCGGGACCCATCGCGCCGCTCTCCCGCGGTCGCACTTCGCCCGCTTCCACGGCTTGCATGAAGCGCCCGGCAAAATCGATGTCGGGGCGCGACAGTTCGTCGAAGTGCTCGATCGCGAAATCGCGGAACCAGCCGGTGGCCAAGTCGGTGCAGATACGGTGCAACGCGTACAGGTACGCGTGGGCGGGATCGCAGGCCATGCCCAGCGCACGGGATGGGATCACGATCCGCTCGAGGGCAATCGCATGGCACTCCTCGCGCACGAGGCGGCCGCGGTCCTGGTGCGACAGCCGGTCGAAGCTGCTGCGCGGAATGATCGCCAAGGACTTGTCGGCCTTCGCACTCAGGTAGAGAGGTTCGGCGTAGTAGCAGGTGGTGCGGTGCAGGTCGTCGTGTTCGTACAGGCGGATGTCGTCATGCTTGAACTCGCCGAAGAACGTTGCGTTGGGCGCGCGCATCGAAGCCCGGTGTACCGGCGGCGTGCGCGCCTCGACCTCGCGACTGAGCGCCGTGAAGGCCGCGCCTTCCGCGGGCGTGGCGTCGACATCGCGCACTTGTTGCCGCAGGCGCTGGAATTCGCGCATGCGCAACCACCAGTCCCGCGTGTCGAAGAGAAACGCGCGGCTGATGAGCAGCAGCGATGCCCGCCGCGCACCGGGAATGGCGCCGCCCGGCGTCACCATCGGTGTTTCGCCTGCATTCGCGGCGATGAACATCGCCCCGGGCGTGCCGGCCTGCATCACGCGCACCGTGACGGGGGCGGCAACGGACTGGAACGCGAAGACAGCATGGCCGTCCACCATGGCGTAGTCCGCAACGGTCCCGTTGGGTGCGAGTTGCAGCCGCGACGGCAGTACCGTCGCGGTGGCCCACAGTTCCCAGGGCAGCGGCGCGTCGACGCGGACGCCGTCAACACGCGCCGCGGCGCGTGCGCCGACGACCAGCGCGGGCAGTTCGGACAGGATGGCGGCTTGCATCGGTGTGGGGGGCAAGTGCAGCAGCGGTTCAGTGCCGCGGCAGGTCGCGCGCCTGGACGGCGGCGGCAAGACGCGCGGTATCGGCACTGGCGCGCGCAAACAAGTCGACGAGCGGCTCGAGATCGTCCATGTGACGCACGGCGGACAATGCGGCCGCCACCGACTTGACGATAGCGTCGGAGAGCACGACCGGATGGTAGCCGGCGGCTTCGAGTTCAACGTTCAGCACGAAGCGCGCGAGGCGCCCGTTGCCATCGCGAAAACCGTGCATGTCCACGATCGCGAAATACAGCAGCGCGGCGCGCCACGGACCTGCTTGCGCGCGGTCGTTCGCTTCCGTCAGCAACGAGCGCCACGTGCCGACGACCGCGAAAGGCGGCGTGCGCGCGACGGTGGGATTGGTGCTGACGAAGTTGGGCGTGGGCTTCACCTGGCCGGCGAAGAATTCCGGATCGTCCTGGCCGATGGCGGCATGCCAGAAGCGCAGCCGGGCCTCGCGGGCTGCCGCCGTCGTCAGCGGTGCGGGTAGCGTGCGGCGTAGCTCGATCGCTCGCAGGTAGTGCAGCATCTTGCGGGTGTCGGCAGCGCGCGCGGCAGCGGGATCGGCCGTCGCCGCATTGAGAAGGTTGCGGCTCCCGAGGATGGCGTTGACATCGTCGCCGCGATGCATCGCGAAGTGGGCTTCGAACACCGGCCAGCCCGGCCACGACGGCAGTCCGCGGGTGAAGCGTTCGTTTTCCTTCGTGCGTACCGGGCCGCCGGTCTTCTGTGCCAGGTCGCGGAACGCGGTGATCTTCGGCGCATCCAGCGACAGCGCGGCATCGGGGGTGCGGGCGACCAACGCGGCCAGCGCCGTGTCGTCGCCGTCCTTCACCGCCTGCGCCAGCACCGGTGCCAGCACCTCGTGTGCGTCGAAGATCGCCAACGCGGAAGTGGCGCTGCGGCGTGCGTCGTCCGCGATGCCGGGCACGGCCAGTGTCTCGCGCAGCAACGCGCGCGCGGCGTCGACCTGCTGGCGTTCGATGCACATGGCGACCAGGTTCTCGCGCGCGACCTGAAAGCGCGGTTCGAGTGCCAGTGCCTGGCGCAGCAACTGTTCGCCGCTGGCGATGTCGCCCAGTTGCTTCTGCAGGCAACCGAGCTTGTTGAGGAGGTTCGGGGACTTGGGGTAGAGCTGCAACGCGTTGGCATAGGCGCGCGCCGCATCCTCAGGATGATTGCCCACGCGCAGGATGTCGCCCGCCAGTGCATGCAGGTCCGGATAGCGTGGCGCCAGGGCCAGCGCGTGGCCAAGCGCCTGCATCGCAGCGGCGGTCTTGCCGTGTTCGCCCAGCAATGCGGCCAGCGCGCGCCAGGCCTCGACGGCTTCCGGCTGGGCGACTGTGGCGCCGCGGTAGGCCTGTTCGGCCTCGTCCAGCCGGCCGACCGATTGCAGGCCACGGCCCACGTCCACGAGCAGCGGCGCCTGGCCCTTGTCGAGTTGCACCGCGTGCAGCGTGTGCCGTAACGTCGCGGCAAGATCGCCTTGCAATTCCGCGACACGCGCCAGCGCCACCCACGGTGTGGCGGCGGCGGGGTCGAGCGCCGCGGCGCGGGTCAACACCCGTTGCGCGACATCGAGCTTGCCGTGGCGAAACGCGCTAATGCCGGTGGCGAGCGTGATTTGCGGATGGTCCGGCAGATGCCGCGCCGCGTCGGTCAGGGCCTGCTGTTCCTCCTCCGGGCGTCGCGCCTGCTGCAGCAACGAGACAAGGGTGAGCCAGGCCATCGCGTCCGCCGGCGCGGCATGAGCGGCGGCGGCGGCCTGCGCGAGGGTCGAGTCGGCGACGGGTGTCGCAGTAGTAGGGGTCATGGCGATCGGGTGGAAGCGCGGGGGCGACGACCCTCAAGGCCATGCGACCGCAAAGCCTGCGATTTTAGCCGATGCAGGGCGCGGCGGGTCCGCCCGGCACGGAAGGCCATGGCGGCCGCCCGTCCGCCGGCGACTATTGACAGTGTGGGCGCCGGACGATCGATGATTTATATATCAAATATCGTTGACCCCGCAACCCAACCATGCAGCTCACAAGAGACCACGTTCGCGGCGACCGGTCCCGGGTCGACTATGGCGCGCTCGGTATGCTTCAATTCCGTTTCGCTTGAAGCTCACGAAGGACCGCCATGAACGCACCCGAAACCGCGCATCTCCCGGCCAAGGCGCAAGCCGGGCCGGCGACGTTTGCCGCGGAGGAATGGAAGGCGCGTGTCGAACTGGCGGCGGCCTACCGGATCTTTGACTACCTCGGCTGGACCGAGCTCATCTACAACCATATCTCGCTGCGCGTGCCCGGCCACGACGGGCACTTCCTGATCAATCCCTTCGGGCTGCACTACAGCGAAGTCACGGCCTCCAACCTGGTCAAGATCGACCTCGCGGGTAGCATCATCGGTCGCGCCGACTGGCCGATCAATCCCGCCGGCTTTGTTCCCCACGCGACGATCCACGCGAACATCCCGCAGGCCCACTGCGTGATGCATACGCACACGACCGCCGGCTGTGCCGTCGCCGGCCTCGAGGACGGCTTGTCGCCGTCCAACTTCTACTCGGCCCAGCTGCATGGCCAGCTCGCGTATCACGACTTCGAAGGCATCACGTTGCATGCGGACGAGGGTCCGCGGCTGCTGCGCAGCATCGGCGGCAAGCAGGCGGTGATCCTCCGCAACCATGGCTTGCTGGCGTGGGGCGAAGGCGTGGCGCGCGCGTTCTCGATCCTGTGGCTGCTGCAGCGCGCCTGCGAGATCCAGGTGGCGACACTCGCGATGGGCAAACCGCGCGATGTCCCGGAGCACATCCAACGTAAATGCGCGGCGGATTCGTTGCAGTTCAACCCGAAGTTCGGTGGTGGTCAGAACGCATTCGATGCGCTGATCCGGATCGTGGACCGCATCGACGCCGGCTACCGCACCTGACGTCTCGCCGCCCCGCCCCGGCAGGTACCGCCACCGGGTCGCAGCGGCTTCTCGTAGCCGCGCTACACTGACGACTGTGGCAACTCCACTCGCCTCTGCGTCTTCGTCCGTCTTCGGCTCCTCGCCGCTGCGCCACCCGCGATTCCGGTATTTCTACATCGCCTCCATCCTGGTGGCGCTGGGCTACACGATGCAGGTGACCACCGCGGCGTGGCAGATGGCGACGATGACGCCGTCGCCGCTGATGGTGGCGCTCGTGCAGTCGGCCAGCACTGCGCCCACGTTGCTGGTGGGCCTCGTCGCCGGTGCGCTGGCCGACATCATCGAACGCCGCCGCATCATCCTCGTCACCCAGATGGTGCTCATCGCCGCCACGGCTGCGCTGGGCGCCACGACACTGTCGGGCCACCTGTCACCGGCAGGCCTGCTGGCCCTGACGTTCCTGATCGGTGCGGGCTTCACGTTCTACATGCCGGCACAGCAGGCCAGCATCAACGATCTCGTCAGCCGTCCCGAAGTGCCGCAGGCGGTGGCGCTCGGTGCGGTGGCCTTCAACATGGCCCGTGCCGTGGGGCCGGCGCTGGCCGGCGCCATCGCCGCATGGTTCAGCCCCGGCAGCGCATTGCTGGCCAGCGCCGCGTGCTTCCTGATGATGCTGGTGGTCGTGCGCCGCTGGAAGCTGCAGTTGCCGGCATTGCCGGGCGTGCCCGAAACGTTGTTTTCCGGCATCGGCAGTGGCGTGCGCTTCGTCCGCCATTCGGCGACGATGCGCGCGATCATCATCCGCAACCTCAGCTTCAGCGCGAGCGCCAGCGCGTTGTGGGCGCTGCTGCCGGTAATTGCCCGCGACCAGCTGAACCTTGGCGCGGGCGGCTACGGCATCCTGTTCGGCAGCTTCGGCGCGGGTGCTGTCGCCGGCGCGCTGTCGATCCCGAAACTGCTGCGCAAGCATTCGTTGCAGAAGATCGTCGTCGGCGCGGCATTGCTGTGGGTGATCGCATCGTCGATCATCGCCGCCACCAATCACGTGGCCGTCGCGTTCGTGGGCGCGTGCATGGCCGGCGCGTCGTGGGTGGGCGTCCTCGCCAGCCTCTCGGCGGGAACGCAGAGCGCCGCGCCCGCATGGGTACGCGCCCGCGCGGTGGCGATGAACCTGCTGGCGGTGCAGGCGAGCCTGGCGATCGGCAGCGTCTTGTGGGGCATAGTGGCCTCGTGGACCGACACGAAGGTGGCGCTGATCGCCTCGGCCATCGCGATGCTGGCGATGCTGTTCGTCAACCGCAACGTGCGCGTGCGGCTGGGCCGGGAAGCGGATGTGACGCACGAGGCGCACCTGCCCGATCTCGGCATCAAGGTGGAGCCGCTGCCGGACGACGGGCCCGTGCTGATCCAGATCGAGTACCGGATCGACACCGGCAACCGTCCGGCCTTCCTGGCGGGCATCCGCAAGGTGGAGCCCACGCGGCGGCGCAACGGCGCCAGCAGCTGGCGCGTATTCCGCGACCTGTCGGAAGACGGACGCTTCGTCGAGCGCTACATCATCGATTCGTGGGCCGAATACGTGCGGCTGCGCCGGCGGATGACGATGACCGACCGGCAGATCCAGGAAGAGGTGATGCAGCTGCAGCGCGCGGACACGCCGATCCGCGTCTCGCGCCTGCTTGGCGTGGATCTCGCCGAGGCAAACCTGGTCGTCCCGGTGGATACGTCGCTGGTGGTGCAGCGCCCGTAGGCGAGGCGTAGGCGACGCGTAGGTGTAGGCGACGCGGAAGCGAGGTGTAGGCGAGGCTTCAGCCTCGCAGGATCAATGCAGCGCCTCCCCCGCGAGGCTGAAGCCTCGCCTACACAGCAGGATCAATGCAGCGCCTTCCCCGCGAGGCTGAAGCCTCGCCTACACAGCAGGATCCATGCAGCACCGTTCCCATCAGCGTGGTCCTGTAGGCGAGGCTTCAGCCTCGCAGACGTGGCGCGCGCCCAGAAAAATTTTCCCGACCACCCGCCGACAATTTGCACATGACGCGGACTAAAGACGCGTGTGCGGTATCGTTACGGGTTAATCGCGGGCGCTGCGGCGGCCGCTGACCTTCCACTTTCATCGTCAGGCAACGTTCATGCGCGTTTTCAATTTCAGTCCCGGACCGGCGGCCCTGCCGGAAGAAGTGCTGGTGCAGGCCGCCGCGGAGATGCTCGATTGGCATGGCACGGGTACCTCCGTGATGGAGATGAGCCATCGCGGCAAGGAGTTCATCGGCATCGCCGACAAGGCGGAAGCCGACATGCGAGCGTTGATGGCGATCCCCACCGACTATGCAGTGCTGTTCCTGCAGGGCGGTGCGATCGGCGAGAACGCCATCGTGCCGATGAACCTGGTGCGCGACCGGCCGGTGGCCGACTACGTCAACACCGGCGAATGGTCCAAGAAGTCGATCAAGGAAGCGAAGAAGTACGTCGGCGTAAACGTTGCGGCCAGCTCCGAGGACCGTGGCTTCACCTATGTCCCGGCGCAGTCCACGTGGAAACTCTCGCCAGGCGCTGCATACGTGCACATCTGCTCGAACGAGACGATTGGCGGCGTCGAGTATCCGTTCACGCCCGACACCGGCGACGTGCCGCTCGTGGCCGACATGTCGTCGAACATCTTGTCGCGCGTAATTGACGTATCGCGCTACGGCGTGATCTACGGCGGCGCGCAGAAGAACATCGGCCCCGCCGGACTCACGATCGTCATCGTCCGCAAGGATCTGCTCGACCAGTCGCTGCCGATCACACCGTCCGCGTTCAATTGGAAGGAGCAGGCCGAGAACGATTCGATGTTCAACACACCGGCCACCTATTCGATCTACATCGCCGGTCTCGTGTTCGAGTGGCTGCAGAGGCAGGGCGGCGTTGCAGCCATTGAAGCTCGCAACATCACCAAGGCCGCGCTGCTCTACGACTGCCTCGACGCGTCGTCGTTCTACCGCAACAACGTCGACCGCCCCAGCCGGTCGCGGATGAATGTCGTGTTCACGCTGCCCGACGCTGCGCTGGACGAGGCCTTCCTCAAGGGCGCCAAGGAGCGCGGCATGGTGCAGCTGAAGGGCCACCGGTCCGTCGGCGGCATGCGCGCATCCATCTACAACGCGATGCCCGAGGCCGGCGTGCGCGCGCTGGTCGAATACATGAAGTCGTTCGAGCAGCAGCATGGTTGAGACGGCACCCGGACACTTCGGGATCCTCACGCTCAACCAGATCGCCAGCCAGGGCTTGAAGCGCTTTCCCGCTGACCGCTACACGGTGGGCAAGACGGTGACCAACCCGGACGCGATCATCGTGCGGTCGCACGACATGCATGCGCTGACGATACCGGCCAGCGTCAAGGCGATTGGGCGCGCGGGGGCGGGCACCAACAACATTCCCGTCGCCGAACTGGCCAAGCGCGGCGTGCCCGTGTTCAACGCCCCCGGTGCCAATGCCAATGCGGTGAAGGAACTGGTGTTTGCGGCGCTTTTCATGGCGGCGCGCAACCTGGCGCCGGCGCTGCACTATGTGGATGCACTCGATGCCGCGGATCCGGGCCTCGAGGCGCGCGTGGAGGACGGCAAGAAGAACTTTGCGGGCGTGGAATTGCCGCAGCGCACGCTCGGCATCGTGGGTCTTGGCGCGATCGGCTGCCTCGTGGCCGACACGGCGATCAAGCTCGGCATGAAGGTGGTGGGCTTCGATCCGGACATCACCGTCGACGCGGCCTGGCGGCTTCCCGCCAGCGTGCGGCGCGCGCACAGCGTCGACGATGTGATGAAACAGTCGGACTTCATTACGCTGCACGAGCCGCTGCTGTCCGTCACGCGAAATCTCATCAATGCCGAACGCCTCGCGATGGTGAAACCCGCCACCGTGCTGCTCAATTTCTCGCGGGAAGGCATCGTCGACGATATCGCCGTGGTCGAGGCGCTGGCGGCGGGGAAACTCAAGTACTACCTGTGCGATTTTCCGTCGGCGGCGCTGTTGCACGCGCCCGGCGTCGTTGCATTCCCGCATCTCGGGGCCTCAACCGCCGAGGCCGAGGAAAATTGCGCAATCATGGTCGTGGACCAGGTCCGCGAGTATCTTGAGCACGGGACCATCGCCAATGCGGTCAATTTCCCCAGCGTAGAGATGGGGCGCGAGTCACCGTACCGTCTGGCCATCGCGAATGCGAACGTGCCGAACATGCTGGGCCAGATGTCGACGACGATGGCGCAGGCGGGGCTCAACATCCACACCATGGTGAACAAGTCGCGCGGCGAGATGGCCTATACGCTGGTCGACGTGGACAGCCCGGTGGACGCGAAAGTGATCAGTGCGATCGCCGGCATCGCCGGCGTGCTGTCGGTCCGCGCCCTTCCGGCGGCCTAAGGGTTTCGGGCGGACGACGGGGCGAGACTG
>JBBQEY010000035.1:0-20820 GCA_038321425.1 Burkholderiales bacterium
CGTCGGGGTCGATTAGGGCGATTTCGATGCCGGTCGGAATGGCACGGGCGCTTTCCGCGTCGGCCGACAGCGTGATCGGGATCGGCCAGAAAAGTCCGCTCGCCGTCCGGTACCCGTCACACACCCCATGCCAGTCGGCGCGCGACATGAAGCCATCGAGCGGGGTGAAGCCGCCAATGCCGAGCATGATCAGGTCGCCTTTCTCGCGCGCGCTCACCTTAAGCGTCGGCAGGGACCGCGCACGGTCCATTTCGGCCGCGAGCGGCTCCCCCGCCAGCATCAGGGGCTTGAGGGTGCTTCCTCCGTGAGGCGGAACAAGATTGGACATGGCAGTTTTGGGGAGCGAATCGATGCGCTGCATTGTCGGCAGATAGCCCGCCATACGCAAAGCCGTTATGCGAATGCGCGGATAAGCGCAATTGATGTTGCCCTGCACCACCGACCGCCGCGAGCACGGCGGAAAAAGCGCAGCGTCTTCCGCCACATCATTTTCCGCCGAATTTTAGGCAACCCGTGACACCCCGGCATCAGGCGGATTGCTTCGCTAAACCACCCTGCGGTCGTGCTGATCGGGCTCGCCGCTCTGGCGGGCATCGGCAGCGAGATCTCGAAGTGCACCAAGATCGCGGCGCACTCCGCGGACAAAAAAATGCCCGCCGGGAGGATATGAGCGGGCAAGGGGGACCGGCTGGAGAATTTGACCCCCTCCAGGGGGCCAGACGATGCGCCGTCCGGTGCGGGTGGAGGGTCAGACCACCGAGCGTGCCGCGTTGACCCGTTCGACCAATTCCTGCAGCGCCGCCTGCTGCGCGTTGGCATCATCGTCGCGAAGGGGCGCCGCCTCGACCGGTCGCCCGGTGTTTCCGGCAAGCCAGAACTGGGAGAACTCGGGTGCGAACACGTCCATGACCTTTCCTTGAGGGATGCAGGCACTACTGCCTGAACATCACTAAGCAAGGCACATGCCACGCGCGACCGGACATCGTGCGGATCGTCCCGACGGTCACCCGCGTCATAGGCAAAATGGTCGAAACGCGCGGAACGCTTCCGGACCTGCAGAAGCAGGCGCACCGGCGGTCGTTGTCGCAGAACACCGACGCCTTGAATGACAACAGCATTAACTGCATGAATGCAGACGACATTCGGTGTCGTCGGCCCACGACAGCCGATTCCGGCAACGAACCCGGACCCGGCGTCAGCTCTTCGCTTCCTTGAACATCGCCGGTTCGAGACGGTGCCGCTGCAGCAGCTTGTAGAACTCGGTGCGGTTGCGCTTGGCAAGCTGCGCGGCCTGCGTGACGTTGCCGCCGGTGATTTTCAGCAGGCGCACCAGATAGTCGCGCTCGAAGGATTTGCGGGCCTCCTCGAAGGGAACCAGCGCAGCGGCGTCTTCCTTCAACGCCGTCTGCACCAGCGTGGCGGGGATCACCGTGGTGGTGGTCAGTGCCAGCGCCTGTTCGAGCAGGTTGAGGAGCTGCCGCACGTTGCCCGGCCACGGTGCGGCCACCAGCAGCGCCATCGCGTCGGGCGCCAAGATCGGCACGGGCTTGCGGTAGCGCTCGGCAAGACCCCGCAGGAAATGCCCCGCCAGCACCGGGATGTCCTCGCGGCGCTCGGCCAGTGGTGGCAGCCGCAGCGACACGACATTGAGCCGATAATAGAGATCCTCGCGGAACTGGCCCGAGGCCTTGTGCGCATCGAGGTCGCGGTGCGTGGCCGACACGACGCGCACATCGACGGGAATCGACTGGGTCGACCCGACGGGGCGCACTTCGCCGTCCTGCAGCACCCGCAGCAACTTCACCTGCAACGGCAGCGGCATGTCGCCGATTTCGTCCAGCAGCAAGGTGCCGCCGTCCGCCGCCTGAAACAGCCCCTTGTGCGCCTGGACGGCGCCCGTGAACGCGCCGCGGGCATGGCCGAAGAGTTCGGATTCGAGCAGGTCGCCGGGAATTGCGCCGCAGTTGACCGCCACGAAGGGACGGTCGCGGCGCGGACTGGCCCGGTGGATGGCGCGCGCCAGCAACTCCTTGCCGGTACCGGACTCGCCGTAGATCAGCACGCTGGCATCCGAGTCGGCGACCAGCTTAGCCTGCCGCAGCAGGTCTTCCATTGCCGGACTGCGCGTGATGATGCCTTCGCGCCATTCGCCGATCGCGGCGTCGCCGCGGCCCGCATCGTGGCCAGACAGCTTGAGCGCGGAGGCGACCTTCGCCAGCAGGTCCTGGCTGTCGAATGGCTTGGTCAGGAAGCCGAAGACCCCGCGCTGCGTCGCGGCGACGGCATCGGGAATGGTGCCATGTGCGGTCAGGATCAAGACTGGCAGCCCGGCATGCTGCCGGTTGATCGCATCGAAAAGCTGCAGGCCATCGATGCCCGGCATCCGCAGGTCAGTCACGACGACTGCCGGCCGCTGCACCGCGATGGCTGCCAGCGCCGTCTCGCCGCTCTCGGCTGTGCGCACGCGATAGCCTGCGGACGTGAGGCGCAGGCTGATCAGCTTGAGGAGGTCGGGATCGTCATCGACTAAGAGAATGTCGCCGGAAGCCATCGTGTTGTGCACCTTTCGCCCAGGATCAATTGCCACCGCTGCCACCACTGCCCCCGCTTCCGCCAGAACCGCCGCCACCGCCGCCGCCGCCGCTGCGTGCGCGATCACGCAACAAGCTGCGCTCCATCTGGCGCAACGCCTCAAGCTTGGTGAGCGCCGCGTCGGCCTTCTGCTGTTCTTCACGCACCGCGCGCTGGCGCCCGGCGATCTGCGCCTGCAGCACCAACGCCAGCGGCTTCACCGACGGCATGCCCGGCGAGCTCCTGGCCACGTTGTCCAGCAATTGCAGCGCGCGCTGGTCGTCCTGTGGCGTGGCCTTGGACAATGTATACAGCACCGCGAGGCGTACGCGGTTGCCATCGGTGCGCTGGCGTCCGAGCAGAATCGTCATCGAGGTAATTTCGCGGCGCACGTCGTCGGCGGAAAGGTTGCCGTAGCGCTGCAGGTCGGCCAGCAGCACGATCAACGCGGTGTCTTCCAGCACCGGTTCCCGGGCACTCGGCGGGGTCAACGTCGGCGGCACCATGGCCAGTGGCTCGGGCGCGACCGTCACTGGCGCCGGTGCGGGCTCCGACACGGACGGCGTGGCGACCGGTGACACGACCACCGGCGGCTCCACCGGCTCGATGGGCGGATATTCAACCAGCGGGGTTGGCACCTGCACGAGCTCGGGCTCGGCCTCTTCCTCTGCCGTGATGATCACCGGCGGCGGCAACGACGCACAACCGCCAAGTGCGGCCAGCCCCGCCACGATCGCCGCGCGCCGCCACCCCAGCATCACTCGCGCCCCCCCACGGGCAGCGGTGCCGGTTTGCGTGCCAGCGCGGCCTTCACGCCGGTGCTGCCCGGTGCCAACGGCAGCACCAGCCGGAAACATGCGCCCCGACCGCCGTCGCTGCGATCGATCACCTCGATGCGCCCACCCTGGGCCAGCGCGTACTCGCGGGCGATGGCTAAGCCCAAGCCGGAGCCCTTGACCTTGCCATCGACCGGCGCCTTGCCGGAATAAAAGGAGTCGAACACGCGCTCGCGCTCGGCCGCGGAGATCCCGGCGCCCTGGTCGCCCACCTCGAGTTGCGCCGTTCCATCGCGCGACCGCAGCGTGATCGTGATGGTGCCGGAGCGCGGCGAATACTTGATCGCGTTCGACAGCAGGTTGTCGATGATCGTGCGGATCTTCTCGGCATCGCCGATCACCAGCGCAGCCGGAGTGTCGGCATCGACCGTGATCATCCGCGCCACTGCCGCCAGTTTCTGCTCGCGCAGAACACGCTGCACCACCTCCTGCAATGGCACCGGGCCCAGCGTCGCGGGCTCCATCGCGCGCGTCTGGTGCCACGTCAGCAGGTCCTCGATCAGCTTCTGCAACGACAGAGTGTTCTCGCGGACGATGCGTACGATCTCCTTCTGTTCCGGCGTCAGGCGTCCACCAACGTTGTCGCGCAGCAGCTCGGCGCCTTCGCGCACGGCAGTCAGCGGCGTCTTCAGCTCGTGCGACACGTGGCGCAGGAACCTGTTCTGCTGTTGCTCGAGGTCACGCAGCCGCGTGCGCAACCATTCGAGACGCTGCCCGACGTAGCGCAGATCCTGCGGCCCGTTGACCTCGATCGCATGCGCGAAATCCGCAGTGCCCATTTGCCGGATTGCCTGGTCGAGCTGGCGAATGGGCCGCGCGATCAGCACGGCGAACACGATGGCTAGCGCCAGTGCGATGCCGATCGTTGCCATTGCCAGGTAGAACCATTTTTCGCGGCCTTGCGCTGCCGTTTCCTGCAGGCGTTCGATCGCGCGTTGCGTCAGCTGGTTGGTGGCGGAGAGCATCGACTGCGCCTGCTCGACGAGCGCCGCATAACCGTCGGCAAGTTCTGTCACCGCCGTGGCGGGACGCTGCGGCGTCCGCAGAATTTCGAACAATGCCGCTTCCCGCGCGCGCAACTTGTCGAGCGTGCCCAGTTGCGGCGCATCGAGCGGCAGCAGTGACAATTGCTGCGTCGTCTGCAGGAATTCCTGGCGCACCCGTGCATAGTCCTCGAGCAGCGCCGGATCCTCGAGGATGATCTCCTGCCGCGCGAGGCGCTCGAGGGTGGTGGCCTGCTCGAACAACAACCGGCTGGAGCGCCCCGCCTGCGCGGCCTGCAACACTTCTTCGCGGCTCTGCGTGGACAGCCTGTCGAGCGACAGGACGAGCTCCGCCATCGCGTAGACCAGCGGCAGGCTGACGAGCAGGAAGCCCAGCAGGATGAACTTGAGGAATGAGCGTGGGTAATACACGCGAGGGGCCGGCGGATATAATTCGCCGCATTATGGCATCGGCATCGCTCGTGCGCCGCCCGCGATTCCGCGTGGCGACACCCGGCATCCCAGCCGCCCGCCCCGTCTACTTCCCCCCACCCGTTGACCGCGCCTGCTGACGCCGCCGCCCCTGCGCTGGTCCTGATCGCCGCCGTGGCGCGCAACGGGATCATCGGCGCCGGCAATGCATTGCCATGGCGGTTGCCGGAGGACATGCGCCGCTTCCGGACACTGACGACCGGACACGCGGTGATCATGGGGCGCCGCACCTGGGAATCGCTGTCGCGCGCGCTGCCCCTCCGCCAGAACATTGTGCTGTCGACCCGGGCCGGATTCGCGCCCCGCGACGCCGAAGTCGTGCCGACGTGGGCTGCTGCCATCGCCTGCGTGCGGATGCCGCTTCCCGTGTACTGCATCGGCGGCGGCGCAATCTACGCGCTGGCACTGCCCGCGGCGGACACGATGCTGCTGACCGAAGTCGATGCCGACATCCCCGGCGACACGCACTTTCCGGCGTTCTCCACCGCGGAGTGGCGGGTGACCGGACGTAGTGCGCGGATGGAGTCCGACGGGCTTGCCTACACGTTCGTCACGTGGCGCCGGGTGCGTACCCCGCAGTAGCGGCACGGCGTGGGGCACGTTTATTTGCGATAATGACGTCTTTGCTGCTGCCGGCTCCCGCGCCTCGCGCGTTGGCCGCGCGGCAATCGCCGGGATGACGGAACTGGTAGACGTAGCGGACTCAAAATCCGCCGGTAGAGATATCGTGGGGGTTCGAGTCCCCCTCCCGGCACCAGACATGTGGGCGTTGTTCCTCCCACGCACGATCCAACCCAACACATCGTGACCCGCGTCTACACGCTGGCGGACTTCGACTACGTGTTGCCGCCGGAACTGATCGCGCAGGTGCCGCCGGCCGTCCGCTCGGGCAGCCGTTTGCTCGACGTCGGCGCCACGGCGGACACGGATCGCCAGTTCACCGACCTGCCCGCGCTTCTGCAACCCGGCGACCTGCTGGTCGGCAACGACACGCGCGTGATCAAGGCCCGCTTCCGGGCCGAGAAATCCACCGGCGGCAAGGTCGAGGTCCTGCTCGAGCGCCTGATCGGCGAGACCGAGGCCTGGGTGCAGATGCGGGCGAGCCATGCGCCGCGCCCCGGTACCGTGCTGCGATTGGCGGACGGTGCCACGGCCACGATCCTGGCGCGCGACGACCGTTTCCATCACGTCCGTTTCGACGGCACCGGTGCGTTGCTGGCGTGGCTCGACACGCATGGCGAGATCCCGCTGCCGCCATATATCGAGCGTGGCGCCGACGCCGCCGACGACGCGCGTTACCAGACGATCTACGCCCGCGCCCCCGGCGCGGTGGCCGCACCCACGGCCGGACTTCACTTCGACGACGCGATGTTCGCTGCGCTTGCGGCACACGGCATCGAACAGGCCTTCGTCACGCTGCATATAGGCGCGGGCACGTTCGCGCCAGTCAAGCATGACGATCTGGCGCTGCACCGGATGCACACCGAGCATTACAGCATCCCGGCGCCCACGGTGGCGGCCATCGCTGCAGCGCGCGCGCGCGGGAGCGCGGTCGTGGCGGTGGGCACGACGTCATTGCGCGCACTGGAGTCGGCGGCGGTGCATCCGGACGGCCTGGCATCGGGCACCGGCGAGACCGCGCTATTCATCACGCCCGGCTACCGGTTCCGGGTGGTCGACCGGCTGCTGACCAATTTCCACCTGCCGCGCTCGACGCTGCTGATGCTGGTCAGCGCCTTTGCCGGCCACGACACGATGCACCGCGCCTATGTGCATGCGATTGCTGCCCGCTATCGGTTTTTTAGTTACGGCGACGCGATGCTGCTGTCGTGCACGTCTGTGAAGTGACGTCGCAGCCCGACATTGCGCGTGGCAAAACGTCGCCATCAGGCGACAATCGATCCGATTGACACTTTTCCTACAACAAATCGCGCCTTTTCCCTATGTGAACACGCTGCGCATCTTGGCAATCGGACCGGGAAAAGCTACCCTCCGGATAACTGAATTCGTAGCGGAAAAGTCGGCATTGCGCAGTACGCCCGGGCTTTTCGCCAATCCATGACTGCATCTACTTTTCGCGCCTGCGCGACCCGCTGTCTTCTTGCTTTCGCCGCGCTGGCAGGCATCGTCGCGTCCGCCGATGCCGCGCGCGTCGGCGTGCTGTCCAACCGCTATTCCACGCAGACGGCCACCGACTTCAACGCCCGCGTCACCGGGCACACGTTCGCGCCGGTCGATACCTCGACGTTAACGCCCTCGCTCAAGTCGCTGACGGATGCGTTCGACGTCATCCTGCTGTTCGAGGACGAGACCTTCGCCAATGCGACGTCGGTCGGCAACGTGGTGGCGGCCTACGCCAACACCGGCCGCGCCGTCGTCATCGGCGCGTTCTACGACCAGGACCGCAGTGACGCCACCCCCAACAACTCGCCGCACGGCTGGGGCGCGCTCGAAGGCATCGACCCCAATACAACCGACGGTTTCGGCACGCCCGGTGCCGCGCGCACGCTCAATGTGTCCACCATGCAGCGGCATACGCTCACGCGCGGCATCACGTCGCTGACCAGCGCCAAGTTTGCCGGCGGCAATCAGGCCAAGGTGGGCACCACGGTACTGGCGAACTGGGCCCAGCCCAATGCCCGCGGCCAGTCCGATCCCGCCATCGCGTTCCGCATCACCGGCGCGGCGTGTGTCATTCATCTGGCCATCGCCCCGAATTACGCTGTCTTCGGTTCGGCCGGCGTCGATTACTCGGGTGACTTCCACCGCGCATGGCGGAATGCCTTCGACTTCGGTGCCGCCAACTGCGTCGGAGCCGCGGTCGATGCCGCCAGCCCGGATGCTGCGGCGATTCCTACGCTGTCGTCGTGGGGCCTCGCCCTGACGATCCTGCTGCTCGGCGCCATGGCAACGCTGTCGCTGCGTCGCCGCACTAGCGGACGCAACAGCGGACGCCCACGCGGGCGCTGACGCGCCGGCCCCTGCCCGCGCCGGCACCACCGGCACCCGACGCGCCCATGCGTTTTTCCGTCTCCGCCACGTCGGGCCAGGCCCGGCGCGGACGCCTCGAACTTGCCCACGGCGTCGTCGAGACGCCGGTGTTCATGCCGGTGGGCACCTATGGCACCGTCAAGGCGATGGCGCCCAATGAACTGGTCGAGATCGGCGTCCAGATCGTGCTGGGCAACACGTTCCACCTGTGGCTGCGCCCGGGCCTTGAGGTGATCGCCGCCCACGCCGGCCTGCATCGCTTCATGGGCTGGGACCGGCCCATCCTCACCGACTCCGGCGGCTTCCAGGTCTTCAGCCTCGGCCCGTTACGCAAGGTGCAGGAGGAAGGCGTGGCGTTCGCGTCGCCGGTCAATGGCGACAAACTCTTCCTGACGCCCGAGGTGTCGATGCAGGTGCAGCACACGCTCAACTCCGACGTCGTGATGATTTTCGACGAATGCACGCCCTGGCCCGCCACGCCCGAGGTGGCCCGCGAATCGATGGAACTGTCGCTGCGCTGGGCCCGCCGCTCGCGCGACGAGTTCGATCGCGGCGGCAACAGCAATGCCTTCTTCGGCATCGTGCAGGGCGGGATGTACGACGACCTGCGCGACGCGTCGATGGCGGGACTGACCGCCATCGGTTTCGACGGCTACGCCATCGGCGGTCTGTCGGTAGGCGAACCCAAGGAGGACATGCTGCGCGTGCTGGCCCGAACGGCGCCGCTGCTGCCGGCCGACAAGCCCCGCTACCTGATGGGAGTCGGGACGCCGGAGGACCTGGTGGCCGGCGTCGCCGCCGGCATCGACATGTTCGATTGCGTGATGCCCACGCGCAATGCGCGTAACGGCTGGCTTTTCACGCGCTTCGGCGACGTCAAGATACGCAACGCGAAGTACAAGACCGACACCACGCCCGTGGACCCGTCCTGCGGTTGCTATGCATGCGCCAACTTCTCCCGGGCCTACCTGCACCACCTCAACCGGGTCAACGAGATCCTGGGCGCGCGCCTCGCCACGATCCACAACCTCCATTACTACCAGGACTTGATGGCAGGGCTGCGCGAGGCGATTGCCGCGGGCACGCTGCCCGCCTTCGTGGCCGAGTTCCGGGCGGAACGGCGCCGCATGATAGAATCGTGAGTTAATCCGCGCCATTGCGCGCCCGGCCACCGGTCGCCATGAAGCGGCCTGCCGGGGTGCGGCGCGGCCCAGCCATTGGAGGTTTTTTACCGTGTTCATTAGCTCTGCTTACGCTCAAGCGCCCGGCGGTTCTTTCGGCGGCGAATTCATGACGTTCCTGCCGATGATCGGCATCTTCGTCGTCTTCTATTTCCTCCTCATCCGTCCTCAGCAAAAGCGCGCCAAGGAAACCAAGGCGATGCTCGAGGCCTTGCAGAAGGGCGACGAAGTCATCACCGCCGGCGGCGTCGTCGGCCGGGTGCAGAAGCTGACGGAGCAATACGCCACGATCGAGATCGCGCCCGCCGTCGAGATCAACGTCCAGCGCGCTGCGGTCGCACAACTGCTGCCAAAAGGCACGATCAAGGCGCTCTAGGCGCCTGCCCAGGCGATGCGCGGCGGCCTTCGCCGTCCGCGCGTGACCCCACCCTCCGCCCTCCGCCGCGCCGCGGCTCCGATGCCGCCGCGGGGCCAGCGACCACCTCGAGCCGCCTGCCATGAATCGTTATCCGCTCTGGAAATACATCGTCATAGCCGTCGCGCTGGTGGCGGGATTCCTCTACACGCTGCCCAACTTCTTCCCGGAAGTTCCAGCCGTGCAGGTGTCCTCCGCGCGCGGCAAGGTCGACGCCACGTCGCTGGCCGCGGTGGAAGATGCGCTCAAGGCGGCCAACATTCCCGTCCGCGGCATTGCGCTCGACTCCACGGGCATCAAGGTCCGGCTGACCGACACCGATACGCAGTTGAAGGCCAAGGACCTGCTGCAGGCCAAGCTTGGCGAGAGCTATATCGTCGCACTGAACCTGCTGTCGTCGTCGCCCCAATGGCTGGCGGCCATCGGCGCGCTGCCGATGTTCCTGGGCCTCGACCTTCGCGGCGGTGTGCACTTCCTGTTGCAGGGGGAGATGAAGGCCGCGCTCGACAAGGTGGCCGACCGCTACACGACCGACCTGCGGTCGCTGCTGCGCAACGAGAAGGTGGTGTATGCCGGCGTCGCGCGTGAAGGCAACAATGTCGTCGTGCGTTTCCGCGACGAATCCGAGCGCAACAAGGCCCGCCTCCTCATCGAGAAGAACTACGCCGATCTGCTGCTCCGCGAAACGGACGGCGTCGCGGGCGAATATCGGCTGCTGGCCAGCCTGAGGCCCGAGGCGCAGAAGCGCTTCCAGGACGGCGCCGTCGCGCAGAACATCCAGATCCTGCGCAACCGCGTGAATGAACTGGGCGTGGCCGAGCCGATCATCCAGCAGCAGGGCGCGGAACGCGTGGTCGTGCAGCTTCCCGGCGTGCAGGACACGGCGCGCGCGAAGGATCTGCTGGGTCGCACCGCGTCGCTCGAGATCCGGATGGTCAACGAGGACCCCGGCGTGCTCGACGCCGCACTGGCAGGCAGCGTGGCGCTCGGCAGCGATCTCTTCACCGAGCGCGGTGGTTCGCAGATCGTCGTCAAGCGCCAGGTGGTGCTGACCGGCGACCGCATCAACGACGCGCAGCCGGGCTTCGATCAGCGCACCAATGAACCCGCCGTGCACATCAACCTCGACGGCACCGGCGCGCGCATCTTCAAGGAACTCACCCGCGAGAACGTCGGCAAGCGCATGGCCATCGTGCTCGTGGAAAAGGGCAAGGCCGAAGTGATCACCGCCCCCGCGATCCGCGAGGAAATCGGCGGCGGCCGCGTGCAGATCAGCGGCCGCATGACCACCCGTGAAGCCAACGACGTCGCGCTGCTGATGCGCGCCGGCGCGCTCGCGGCGCCGATGGAAATCGTCGAGGAACGTACGATCGGCCCGTCGCTCGGGGCAGAAAACATCGACAAGGGCTTCAAGTCGGTCACCTATGGCTTCATCGTGCTGGCGATCTTCATGTGCATCTACTACATGTTGATGGGCGTAATATCCACCATCGCCTTGGTGGTCAACCTAATGCTGCTGGTGTCGCTGTTGTCGCTGCTGCAGGCCACGCTGACGCTGCCCGGCATCGCCGCCATCGCGCTCACGCTGGGCATGGCCATCGATGCCAACGTGCTGATCAATGAGCGCATCCGCGAGGAACTGCGCGGCGGCGCCACGCCGCATGCGGCGATACAGACCGGCTACGAGCGCGCGTGGGGCACCATCGTCGACTCCAACGTCACGACGCTGATCGCCGGCATCGCGCTGTTTCTCTTCGGCTCGGGTCCCATCCGCGGCTTCGCCGTCGTCCACGTCCTCGGCATCATGACGTCGATGTTCTCGGCGGTGTTCGTGTCGCGCGGCCTCGTGGCCCTGATCTACGGCAACCGCCGCAAGCTGGACCGCATCTCGATCGGTCAGGTGTGGCGACCGCCCGCTGGCAGGTCCACCGCGCCGACCAAGGCCTGACCCCGCTTACGCGACGGCCGCCACAAGCACTAGGAACCACACACCATGGAATTCTTCCGGATCAAGCGCGATATCCCGTTCATGCGGCACGCGCTCACGTTCAATGTGATCTCGCTGGTCACCTTCCTGCTGGCCGTGTTTTTCCTGGCCACGAAAGGACTGCACCTCGGCATCGATTTCCGTGGCGGCACAGTGATCGAGGTGTCGTATGCGCATGCCGTCGAGTTCAATCGGCTGCGCACCTCCATCGACAAGCTCGGCCTCGGCGAATACTCGGCACAGGCCTTCGGCACCTCCGATACTGCACTGATCCGCCTGCCGCTCTCCGAAGGTACTTCCAGTGCCATGCTGTCCGAACGGGTGATGACGGCATTGAAGGCCGATGATCCGTCGGCCACCCAGCAACGCGTGGAGTTCGTCGGTCCGCAGGTGGGCCGCGAGCTGTACGAGAGCGGGGCGCTCGCATTGCTGCTGGTGTGCCTCGGCATCGTCGGGTATCTGGCGATGCGCTTCGAATGGCGCTTCGCCGTGGCCGCCATCATCGCCAACATGCACGACGTGATCATCATCCTGGGCTTTTTCGCACTGTTCCAGTGGGAGTTCGGGCTGCCAGTGCTGGCCGCCGTGCTGGCGGTGCTGGGTTACTCCGTCAACGAATCCGTCGTGATCGCCGACCGTATCCGTGAAAACTTTCGCAAGATGCGCAAGGCCACGGTGTCGCAAGTGATCGACAATGCGATCACCAGCACCATTTCGCGGACGATGATCACCCACGGCAGCACGCTGCTGATGGTGCTGTCGATCCTGTTCTTCGGTGGTGAGACGCTGTACTACTTCGCACTGGCGCTGACCATCGGCATCCTGTTCGGCATTTATTCGTCGGTGCTGGTGATGGCGCCGCTGGTGATGTGGATGGGCGTGTCACGCGAGGACCTGGTCAAGCCGGACCGCAAGGGCTCCGGAGCCGCCGGCGAAAAAATCCTGCCGTGACGGCCGGGTCGACCGCGACCGCGCCAGTCAGCGTCGAGATTTAGGTCCCGGTGTTCACGACGCTGCTCTACTCGATCCTCTCGCTCGACCAGACGCTGGCGACGATCGCCAGCCAGTACGGGGCGTGGCTCTACGCCATCCTTTTCCTCGTCATTTTCGCCGAGACCGGGTTCGTCATCTTTCCGTTCCTGCCCGGTGATTCGCTGTTGTTCATCGCCGGTACCGTGGTGGCGGGTGCCGGCATGAACGTGCACCTCCTGGTCGGATTGCTGATCGTCGCCGCGATCCTCGGTGACTCGCTCAATTATTCGATCGGCCGCTACCTCGGCCCCAAGGTCTTCGACCGCCCGGACTCGCGTTGGATCAAGCAGGATTACCTGCGCCGCACGCAGGCGTACTACGACAAGTACGGCGCGGTCACGATCGTCATCGGCCGCTTCATCCCGATCATCCGCACATTCGCGCCATTCCTGGCGGGCGTGGCGGCGATGCAGTACCGGCGGTTCCTCGTGTACAACGTGATCGGCGGCGTGTTGTGGATCGCCTCGCTGGTGTACGCCGGGTATATCTTCGGTAATATCCCGTGGGTGAAGCAGAACCTGACGCTGATCGTGATCGGCATCGTGGTGGTGTCCTTGCTTCCAGCGGTGGGGACCTTCGTCAGCGAAAATCGCGCGCGCCGCGCCGACCAAGCCAAGCCGCCTCCCTGATCGCTAAATCCGCGCCGCCAACGCCGGCGCAATGCCCACGTACGTGGCCGGCGTCAACGCCTTCAACCGTGCACTCGCATCCGCCGGCAGGTCGAGACCCTCGATGAACGCATGCAGTGACTCGCGTGTGATGCCCGATTTGCCGCGCGTCAGCGCCTTCAGTTGTTCATACGGATTGGCGATGCCGTAGAGGCGCATCACCGTCTGGATCGGCTCCGCCAGCACTTCCCAGTTGGCATCGAGGTCAGCTGCGATGCGCGCAGTATCGACCTCGAGCTTTCCCAAGCCCTGCCGCAAAGACGCCCAGCCGAGCAGCGAGTAGCCGAGTGCGGCGCCCATGTTGCGCAACACGGTGGAATCAGTAAGGTCGCGCTGCCAGCGCGAGATCGGCAGTTTCTCGGCCAGGTGCCGCAGCATCGCGTTGCCAAGCCCCAGGTTGCCTTCGGAATTTTCGAAGTCGATCGGATTGACCTTGTGCGGCATCGTCGACGAACCGACCTCGCCTGCCTTCACGCGCTGGCGGAAGTAGCCCAGCGACACATAGCCCCAGATGTCGCGATCGAGACCCAGCAGGATCGTGTTGACGCGTGCAATGGCGTCGAAGAGTTCCGCCATGTAGTCATGCGGCTCGATCTGCGTCGTGTACGGATTGAACTCGAGGCCGAGTCCGTTCACCACGCGCACGGCCAGCTTCTCCCAATCGACGTCGGGGCACGCCACGACGTGCGCGTTGTAGTTGCCCACCGCCCCGTTGATCTTGCCCTTGACGGGGACGTGCGCGATGGCCGCGATCTGACGCTCGACACGTGTATGGAAATTGGCCATCTCCTTGCCGAGCGTCGTGGGCGTGGCGGCCTGCCCGTGCGTGCGCGACAGCATCGGCACCGCGGCGTGCAGGTGCGCCAGCGCCCGCAGGTCGGCGGCGATGTCGCGGAGCATGGGCAGCAGGATGTCGCGGCGAGCGGCAGCGAGCGCCAGGCCATGGGCGAGGTTGTTGATGTCCTCGGACGTGCACGCGAAGTGGATGAACTCCGTCGCGCTCGCCACCTCCGGCACGGCGGCGAAGCGTTCCTTCAGCCAGTACTCGACCGCCTTGACGTCATGGTTGGTCGTGCGCTCGATGGCCTTGACGCGCTCGCCATCGGCCACGCTGAAGGTGTCGGCGACGACGTCGATCTCGCGGCGCGCAGCCGCCGAAAAGGGCGTCAGTTCCGTAAACGAGGGTTCATCGGCCAGCGCGCAAAGCCACGCGAGCTCGACCCGGATCCGGTGGCGGATCAGGCCGTACTCGGAAAAATGTTCGCACAGTGCAGCGACCTTGGACGCGTAGCGGCCGTCGAGCGGCGACAACGCGACCAGTGCGTCGGAGTGCGGATCAGTGGGCGCCATGATCGGGAAATGTTAGCACGCGGCTTTTGCGAATCACGCAGCAACAAACAACAAGGCCCGCATCGCTGCGGGCCCTGTCTTTGTTGCTGCTACCGTGGACTACTGCGGCATCAGTTCTCGATCGTGTTCATCTTGTCGCCCGGCAGGTTCGGATACCGGACGTGCTCGACCAGCTCTTGTGTCTCGCGGTCAGGCGACGGCGTCAGCAAGCTGACGACGATGATCACGACAAACCCGAGCGGAACACCCCACACGCCGGCAGAAATTGAGCCGATGTCCCACCAGGTGTGGCTGGCAACCGAACCGGTAACGCCGAACACGCCGCGCAACCACGGCTGGGTTGTGGCCATGTAGTAGATCGTGATCCCGGCCCCCGCCAGCATACCGAGAGTCGCACCCCACTTGTTGGCACGCTTCCAGAAGATGCCGAGCACCAGCGCCGGGAAGAAGGCTGCTGCGGCAATCGAGAAGGCCGCCGACACCAGGAACAGGATGTCCGCTGGCTTCTGCGATGCCACCCACGCTGCCGCCAATGCCACGACCAGCAAGAGCGCCTTCGACACCGACACCCGGCGGGCTGTCGTTGCATTCGGGTCGAGCATCTTGTAGTAGAAATCGTGGGACAGGGCGTTGGCGATGGTCAGCAGCAGGCCGTCGGCGGTGGACAGCGCCGCGGCAAGACCGCCTGCCGCCACGAGCCCGGAGACCACATACGGCAGGCCCGCGATTTCCGGCGTGGCCAGCACGATGATGTCGCCCCCGATGGCTATTTCCGCCAGCTGCACGATGCCATCCCGGTTGACGTCAACGATGGATAGCAGGCTTGGATCCACCTTCTGCCACGATGCCACCCACTGCGGCAATTTACTGAAATCCGTGCCGACAAGGAACGAGTAGACGTCGTACTTGGCCAGCACCGCGAGTGCCGGCGCCGTAAAATACAGCAGGAAGATGAAGAACAGCGACCAGAATACGGACTGCCGTGCGGCCTTCACCGATGGCGTTGTGTAATACCGCATCAGGATGTGTGGCAACGCGGCCGTACCCACCATCAGGCAGAAGACCAGCGCCAGGAAGTTGCGCCGGGAGATGTCGCGCGCCGCATCGTCCTTGCCGGGGAAGGCCTCGGCATGACGTATTGGTGGATTGGCGCGTCCGGCGGACCTCAAGTCCCTCGTCCACAACGCCTGTGCCGCCGCAGCGTCCTTCGGGAAATCAGCTACGGCCGCCTTGGCTGCCGTCACCACGCCCGCCGGTGCGTTCTCGGCCTCGGCCTTCGTTACGGCGGCATCAAGCGCCGCCTTGCGATCGGCAAAGGCCTTCGGCACGTCCTTCAGGCTTTCCCTGGCTGCATCGGCGCGCTCCTTGAAGATGCCGCGGACCTGGATTTCCTTCGGATCCTTGATCAGCTCGGCTTCACGCGCGGTGACCTTTTCGAGCACCTTGCCGTAGACGAACTGCGGCAGCGGCACGCCGGTGGCCTTCACCGACAGCCACACCACCGGGATCATGTACGCCACGATCAGGATGATGTACTGCGCGACCTGCGTCCAGGTAACCGCACGCATGCCACCCAGGAACGAGCAGACCAGGATGCCGCCGAGTCCGAGGAAGATGCCGAGCTCGAACTGCACGCCGGTGAGGCGCGTGGTGATGAGACCCACCCCGTAGATCTGCGCCACGACATAGGTGAACGAACACAGGATGGCGGCAAGGATGCCGACGAAGCGCGGGGTGTTACCGCCGTAGCGCGCGCCGAGGAAGTCAGGAATCGTGAACTGGCCGAACTTGCGCAGATACGGCGCCAGGAACAGCGCGACGAGAACGTAGCCACCGGTCCACCCCAACACGAATGCCAACCCGTTGAAACCCAGCAGGTACAGCGTGCCGGCCATGCCGATGAACGAGGCCGCCGACATCCAGTCAGCACCCGTCGCCATGCCATTGAACAGCGCGGGAACGCGCCGCCCGGCCACGTAGTACTCCGCCGCGTCCGACGTGCGGCTGATCACGCCGATGCCGGCGTAAAGGCCGATCGTGGCCAGCAGGAACAGGTAGCCGATCCAATTACGCGGCAGGCCCATCTGCTCCAGGATCGCGAGCGCGACGATGAAGATCAGGAAACCGCCGGTGTAGAAGGTATAGACCTTCTTCAGCTGCGAGTTGAAGGCAGACTGCGAACCGCCGAAAAAACCGCCGGTACCTTTCGCGGGCGTCGCCATTAGTCTTCCTCCCCTTCAGCGACGCCGTACTCGACGTCAAGATTGTTCATGTACCGCGCGTAGAACCAGATGATCACCACATAAATGATCAACGAGCCCTGAGCCGCCATGTAGAAGGCGAACGGCCATCCGAAGAAATTGAAACTGAGATCGCGGGCGTAGTAGGCGACGACATAGGTGACGACAAACCAGATAAACAACAGGATGGCGGTAATACGGAGATTCTTACTCCAGTATTCCTTCTGCTTTTCGGTCAACTGCATGGGTACTTTCCTCCACGTTGACGACGGCGGGCGCCGCATTCCCCAACAATCTTCCGGCTTGATCCCTTTGCAGGACCTTGGCCGGTTCCGGGCGCGAGACAAATCACGGCCCGCAAAGTTCGCACGGAGTATAAACAGCTTTATTCCGGGCTCACAAGCCCGTTTATGGCTTGTCAGATCAATTCGTCAATGAAACGTGACGCCGCCTGGCCCCGTTCAGGGGCGCGGTGGCGCGCGCAGTCCGGTTTCCCGCGCAAGCTGCGCCGCAACTTTCGGCTCGAACGTTGCCAGGTGGTCGATGATGCCCTGCGCGGTTTCGGTCTTGCCGCGGTCGAATTGCACGCGGGCCAGCTGATACCAACCATAGGGACTCATCGGCTGCAGCTTCGTGTTTCGCAGCAGTGGCGCCACGGCTTCGTCGCGGCGCTTGGTCGAGATGAGCGACAGCGCCTTGCCGTAGAGCGCGCGATCATGGTCGGGGTTGTGCACCAGCGCCCGGTCGAACGCCTCCAGCGCGGCGTCGTGGTTGTTCAGTTCCTGCAGCAGGAAGCCACGGTCGAAGTGGGCCTCGGCCCAGTCGGGCTTCATCGCGACGACGCGATCGAACTGCGCCAGGGCTTCGCGCTTCCTTCCCATCTGCACCAGCTCGAAGGCGATGCTCGCGACCACCCTGGGTGAGTCCGGCTTCACCGCCAACGCGTAGCCGTAATATCGCAGTGCGGCCTCGGACTGCTTGAACCCCTGGCACCACTTGCCGAGTTCGACCCAGAACCAGAATTGCAGACGCGCGATCATCGTCTCGTCCCGCTCATGGCGCGGTGTTGGGGATGGCGAGGGCCAGCCACAGGAACAGGGCGCCCAGGCCGCAGAACGTGGCGAACGGAATCAGGCGATCGGGAAACACCTTGGGGGTCACGAGCCGGAACAGCTTCACGAACGGCGAGGGAATGATGCGGATGATCTGATAGAAAAGATTCTTCTCGCGGCCGTCGCCGGCCAGCACATAGAGGATGGCCTGCCCGATCAATCCCATCAAGGCGATAGCCACGATGAGCTGAATGGTTCCCAGGAACTGTCGCATCCGGACCGCCTAGTTGAGTTGCTTCAATTGCCCCAGGATCGCGGGATTCTCGAGTGTCGACACATCCTGCGTGATCTCCTCGCCCTTGGCGATGGAGCGCAGCAGCCGGCGCATGATCTTGCCCGACCGGGTCTTGGGCAGGTTCTCGCCGAACCGGATGTCCTTCGGCTTGGCAATCGCGCCGATTTCCTTCGCCACCCAGTCGCGCAGCAGTTTTGCGATGCGGTCCGCCTCCGGGCCCTCGGGCCGCGACTGCTTTAGCACGACGAAGGCGCACACCGCTTCGCCGGTGAGGTCGTCGGGACGCCCGACGACGGCGGCTTCCGCCACCAGCGGATTGGCGACGAGCGCGGATTCGATCTCCATCGTCCCAAGGCGATGCCCCGAGACATTGAGCACGTCATCGATGCGGCCCATGATGCGGATGTAGCCTTCGAGGTCGCGTGATGCGCCGTCGCCGGCCAGGTAATACCGGCCCTGGAAATCCTCGGGGTAGTAACTCTTCTTGAAGCGCTCCGGGTCGCCCCAGATGGTGCGGATCATCGACGGCCACGGGCGCTTGATGACGAGGATGCCGCCCTTGCCCAGTTCCACCGAGTGCCCCGTCTCGTCGACGATGTCCGCGATGATGCCGGGCAGCGGGAACGTGCACGAGCCGGGCTTTAACGGTGTTGCGCCCGGCAGCGGCGTGATGAGATGCCCTCCCGTTTCTGTTTGCCACCACGTGTCGACGATCGGACAGCGCGAGCCGCCCACGGTTCGGTAGTACCACATCCACGCTTCCGGATTGATGGGCTCGCCGACCGTGCCCAGGATGCGCAGCGTCGACATGTCGTATTGCTTCGGCAGCTCGCCGCCGGCCTTGATCAGCGAACGGATGGCCGTGGGCGCGGTGTAGAACACGGTGACCTTGTGATCCTGGATCATCCGCCAGAAGCGGCCGGCGTCCGGATAGGTGGGCACGCCTTCGAACACGATCTCGGTGGCGCCACAGGCGAGCGGGCCATAGGCGATGTACGTGTGTCCGGTGACCCAGCCCACGTCGGCCGTGCACCAGAAGATGTCGTCAGGCTTGTAGTCGAAGGTCCACTGCATCGTCAGGATGGCCTGCAGCAGGTAGCCCGCCGTGGAATGCTGCACCCCCTTCGGCTTGCCGGTGGAGCCTGACGTGTACAGGATGAAGAGCGGATGCTCGGCATTGACCCACGTGGGCTCGCAGGTGTCGGGCTGGCCGGCGACCGCGTCGGACCACCAGACGTCCCGACCCGCCTGCATCGCCACTGCGGAGCCCGAGCGCTTGTAGACCAGCACCGAGTGCACGCCTTCGCAGCCGCCCAGGCCAAGCGCCTCGTCAACGACGGGCTTCAGCGGGATCTCGCGGCCGCCGCGGAACTGACCGTCGGCGGTGATGACGGCGATGGCGCCGGCGTCGATCACCCGCTCCTGGATGCTCTTGGCGGAGAACCCGCCGAACACCACCGAATGCGTGGCGCCGATGCGTGCGCACGCCTGCATCGCGACAACCGCCTGGATCGACATCGGCATGTAGATGAGCACGCGCTCACCGCTCCCGATACCGCGCGCCTTCAGTGCGTTGGCGAACCTGCAGACCTCGTGGTAGAGCGCCTTGTAGGTGATCGTCGTCACCTTGCCGTCGTCGGCCTCGAAAATGATGGCGACCTTCTCCGGCTGCGTCGTCAGGTGCCGGTCTAGGCAGTTGTACGAGGCGTTGAGCTCGCCATCGTGAAACCAGCGGAAGAACGGCGGATTGGATTCGTCTAGTACCTCGGTAAAGGGCTTTTTCCAGACGAGGTACTGGCGCGCCAGCCGCGCCCAGAAGCCTTCGAAGTCGCGCTCGGCTTCCGCGCACAGCGCGTGATAGGCGTCCATGCCGGAAACGTTCGCCTGGCGGACGAACTCCGCCGGCGGCGGAAACACCCGGGTCTCGTGCAGTACCGATTCGATGGTCGACGACATGATGTGCAACTCCTCCGTACAATCGTGGTGTCCGTGAGTCTTAGCCCGCCGAGTCTACCCAATCCGCTGGCGGAGGCGCAATTTTCGTGCGCCAACGAAGCCGTTCGCGGCCGTTTCCGGGACCCGGCTTCCGCGGGTTGCGATGGTAAACTCCCCGGCCTTCTTTTCCACCCGCCCGGCTCCCATGCCCACTCCACGCATTCCCCGCGATCCGCGCATGCAGCTGCTGCCGCGCATCATCTTCATGAGCCGGTGGCTGCAGGTGCCGCTCTATCTCGGGCTGATCGTGGCGCAGCTGGTGTACGTCTGGCAGTTCTGGGTCGAGCTGGTCCATCTCGTCGAAGCAGCGATGCCTTGGAGGCCATCCGCGCCAGCATTGCCGAAGGAATTGCTGTGACATCGATCCGGCAGCGCGACGTGATAGAGAGCGTTGCCGACGCGCTGCAGTTCATTTCCTATTACCACCCGGTTGACTACATCGAGGCCCTGGGCGCCGCGTATGCGGCCGAGGCGTCGCCGGCCGCCAAGGATGCGATCGCACAGATCCTCACCAACTCGCGCATGTGTGCGGAAGGTCACCGCCCCATCTGCCAGGACACCGGCATCGTCGTCGTGTTCGTCAAGGTGGGTATGGACGTGCGCTGGGAAGGCGTCACGCTGTCGCTGACCGACATGATCAACGAAGGGGTGCGGCTCGCCTACATGAACCCCGACAACCGGCTGCGCGCGTCGATCGTGGCCGACCCTTCGGGCGCCCGGAAGAACACGCGC
>JBBQEY010000036.1:0-20724 GCA_038321425.1 Burkholderiales bacterium
ATGGCTGGGTGTCCAGCCAGCATGGGCGCGGTCTCCGCGTACACCAGCGCGTCGATGGCGATGCCGGGCGCGGCCCGCGCAAGCGCCGTGAACACCGGCGAGGCCAGCAATACGTCGCCGTGGTGGCGCAGTTTGGTGATCAGCGCGCGGCGGACCTGGGGCAGCGGAACGGGGTCCGGCAGTGGGCTCGCCATGGCTCTCCACAATACCAAAATCCACGGCGCTGCGCCGCCGGTCTTGCCCCGGCTGCGTGCGCGCTCACTTACGCCACAAATGCGGGCCCGATGCGGGGTGCGGCCAGGGAGTACAATCCGCGCGTCCAGTCGTCACCAGCCCGCCCACACCCTTTCCCATGTCCGCTGACGTCGTCAATACCGCGCTCAAGGCGCAGATCCTTGCCGAAGCGCTGCCTTACATCCGCCGTTTCCACGACAAGACGATCATCATCAAGTATGGTGGCAACGCGATGACCGAACCGGCATTGAAGGCCGGGTTCGCGCGCGACGTCGTCATGTTGAAGCTGGTCGGCATGAATCCGGTGATCGTGCATGGCGGCGGTCCGCAGATCGGCGACCTGCTGAAGAAGATGGGCATCGAAAGCGAATTTCGGCAGGGCATGCGCGTGACGGACGAGCGGGTCATGAATGTCGTCGAGATGGTGTTGGGCGAACTGAACCAGGAGATCGTGGGCCTCATTAACCAGCATGGCGGCAAGGCCGTGGGCCTCACCGGCCAGGACGGCGCCTTCATCCACGCGCGCAAGATGATGCTCAAGTCGGAAACCGTTGTGGGCGAGCTGATCGACATCGGCTTCGTCGGCGAGATCGAGCGGGTCGATCCGGAACTGATCCAGCTCCTCGATTCGCGCGACTTCATCCCGGTGATCGCGCCCATCGGCGTGGGCACCGAAGGCGAGGCCTACAACATCAATGCCGACCTGGTCGCCGGCAAGCTGGCCGAGACCCTCAAGGCGGAAAAGCTGGTGCTGATGACCAACACTGTCGGCGTGCTGGACAAGGCGGGCACGTTGCTTTCGGGCCTCACCGCCAGCGAGATCGACGCGCTGTTCGCCGACGGCACCATCTCCGGCGGGATGCTGCCCAAGATCGGCTCGGCACTCGACGCGGTCAAGAACGGTGTCAAGAGCTCGCACATCATCGACGGTCGCGTCGAGCATGCGCTTCTGCTCGAGGTGCTCACCAACGAAGGCGTCGGCACGATGATCCGCGCCGACAATACGCCGCCGCGCTTCGGCGCCTGAGCGGCGCCCTCGGCCATGCGCACTGCATCGATATAGCCCATGGCCATGAAACCCGGCGAACGACGCCTGCAGATCCTGCAGACGCTTGCGGCCATGCTCGAGAACCCGCGCAGCGAAAAAGTCACCACAGCCGCGCTGGCGAAGAAGCTCGACGTGTCAGAGGCCGCACTCTACCGCCACTTCGCCAGCAAGGCGCAGATGTACGAGGGTCTCATCGAGTTCATCGAGACGACGCTCTTCTCGTTCGTCAACCGGATCACGGTGGAGACAACCGAGGGTGTCGCGCAGGCCGAACAAACGGTCGTGATGATGCTGTCCTTCGCCGAGAAGAACCCGGGCATGACGCGGGTGCTGATCGGTGAGGCACTCGTCAACGAGGACGAGCGGCTGCAGGCGCGCATCAACCAGCTCACCGACAAGCTCGAGGCCGCGCTGCGGCAGTCGTTCCGGATCGCACAGGCGGCCAACGGCTGGCATGGCGACCCGCAGGCGGATGCTGCGGTACTGATTGCGTATGTCCTGGGCCGTTGGCAACTCTACGCCAAGTCGGGTTTCAAGCGGCTGCCACAGGAGGGTTGGCCATTGCAGCGCAAGTTCCTGTTCGGTTGAGACACATGCGCAACATTCGTGGCATCGCGCTTTTGTTATCGCTGGCTGTGGCCGGCATCGCCTGCGCACAAACTGCGCCGCTAGTCGCGCCCGCCGCGGAACTCGTCGCGCCCGTATCGCGCTGGCAGCCCGAAGTCGAGCGGCTCGACCAGTCGTATCGCGATCGCGTGGCTATTGCCGCTGACGGGCGTTCGCAGTGGATCGCGGGCCAGCTCGATCCGGGCGACCCGGTCGCCGAATCGGCGCGCTACCTCCGCGCACGCTCCGAAGTTCCGGCAGAACGCCTGTTCCTCGCGGCGCTGGCCAACGCCTGCCTCGAGCCCGTGCAGCCGCGCCCCCCGGCCTGCGATGGCACCGATCGCCTCGCCGATTGGGCCACGCGGGACGCCGACAACGGCATGCCGTCGCTGCTGCTGGCCGAGCGCGCGCGCCGCCGCAACAACACAGCCGGCATGATCGCCTACCTGGACGAAGCCGCGGTACGTACGCGTTTCGACGACTACTGGACGCGCGGTGCGGTGGTGCTGTGGGAGGACATTGCCGCGGCCACCCCGGGGGCGGACCCCGCGTCGCGCGCGATCCTCGCTTCAAGTTACTTGTTGCTTCGCGGCGCCATTGGCGGCGTCGTGTGGCGCACGCTGTGCCGCGAGCCTGCGGGGGGCAACGAAAGCGTGCGCGCGGCTTGTTACTCGGCGGGCACGGCACTGGCGGAACGCGGCAACACGTGGGCGTTGCGCCTGGCGGGCGCACGCGCCGCCGAGCGCAACGCGGCCACTCCCGGCGAAACCGCCAATGCGGCCGAGCGCGTCGTCCGGCTGCAGCAGCGTGCACAGGCATGCGCCGCGCAGGCGGACACACTGGCAGCGGCCTTCGAGTCCGCCGACGCCGGCATGCGCGCGCGCGCGTTGACGGCGTGGGAGCGGCGACTCCAGCGCCAGGGTGCGGACGGTGAGGTCGCTGCCTGCGGCAACACAGGCTAACAGGCCCTGATCGTCAGGTCGCCTGTACGGTGGAGGGTGCCAGCACGCAGCCGGCGATCTTCCAGTGGCCGTCCTTCTGTTTCTCCATCTGGTAAATCGCGACCAGCACGATGTTGTCCGGCAGGATGAGCCGTAGCGGTTGGATCACACTGCCTTCGATGACGGCACCTTCGAGGAAACGCGTGGCCCGGGCTTCGAGTAACGCGGCGTACCCGTTGCGCACCATCCGCAGGAAATTTTCTGGCGTGCCGAACTGACTGCGCAGCGCCGGCGTGGCGAAGGCCATGGCCTCGGTGCCGTCGCCTGCGATGAGCGCAGTGCGTTGCTGTTCGATCACCTCCTCGATAGCCTTCCACTCTGCGCGCGGCAACGTGGGGGACGAGGTTGGCGCGGCCTGCGCGGACGGGACGAGCAGCATCGCCATCAGCACCGCACGCGTCATCACGGCCAACGTGCTCATGACGATCGTCCCGCACAGATCGGGCACGCGGGATCGCGCGGCACGCGTAATTCGCGCCACTGCATCGTCAATGCGTCGAGCAGCAGCAGGCGTCCGGCCAGCGACGTGCCGACTTGCGCAAGCAGTTTCAACGCCTCGGCAGCCTGCATCGCGCCCACGATACCCACCAGCGGCGCGAACACGCCCATCGTCGCGCAGCGTGTCTCGTCGAGTTCCTGGCCCTCGCCGAACAGGCAGTGGTAGCAGGGCGACGTTGCCTCCGCCGTATCGAACACCGCCACCTGGCCGTCGAAGCGGATCGCTGCGCCCGATACCAGCGGCTTGCCGGCACGAACGCACGCGGCATTCACCGCATGGCGTGTGGCGAAGTTGTCGGAACAGTCGAGCACCACGTCGGCGGCTTCCACGAGACTCACCAGTGACGTGGGGTCGACGCGCGCAGCAATGCGCTCGATCCGGATTTCGGGATTGACGGCCGCCAGACGTCGGGCGGCCGCATCCACCTTCAATGCCCCGATATCGGCGGTGGCGTAGAGGATCTGCCGCTGCAGGTTGGTGAGGTCGACGCGGTCGGCGTCGCACAGCGTGAGCGTGCCCACGCCCGCGGCGGCGAGGAAATGTGCGGCCGGCGCGCCGAGACCGCCCATGCCGATGATGAGCGCGTGCGCTTGTTCAAATCGCTCTTGCGCGTCCGGTCCCAGTTCCTGCAGCAGGATGTGGCGGCTGTAGCGAAGGAGTTGCATATCGTCCATGGCGATATTGTGCCTCGGGTAGTGTGGTGGGCGCGGGTCGGTGGTTGTTCCGCACCAACGAAAACGCCCGGCGCAAAGGCCGGGCGTCTCGATGCCGATGGGGAGGAACGTGCGTTACTTGACCGGCACCACGTTGTTGCTGGCTACGGCCTTGATCGATGCGATGACCGGCGCGCCCTTCAGGTGATTCATCGCCTGCTGCAACTGGAAGTCATCGCTGGCGCCAAACTCGAAGCGCGGCAACGCCGGTACGACTTCGGCCTTGTTGACACCATCGGGCTTCAATTGCGTGGTGCCCGGGGCGGGGGTTTCCGGCTTGACCGCTTCGGGTTCCTTCGCGGCGCCGGCCTTGTTGGTCTCGAGGTGACGCTCGAGGTTGGCTTCGCGGATACGCGAACCGGTATCGCGGCCATCATCGACGATGATGTCGGGTTCGATGCCCTTGGCCTGGATCGAGCGGCCCGACGGCGTGTAGTAGCGCGCCGTCGTGAGCTTAAGACCTGCGTTGTTGCCGAGCGGAAGGATCGTCTGCACCGAGCCCTTGCCGAACGTCTGCGTGCCGATCACCGTGGCGCGCTTGTGATCCTGCAGCGCACCAGCGACGATCTCCGCCGCCGATGCCGTGCCGCCGTCGACCAGCACCACCATCGGCACGTTCTTGACCGCTGCGGGAAGGTCCTTGAAGAAGTCATCGCCACGCCGCGAATAGTTGTCCTTCGTGGCGAGCAGGCGCATCCGCGCGTCCGGCGTACGGCCGTCCGTGTAGACGACCAGCGCGTCCTTGGGCAGGAAGGCTGCGGACACCGCCACGGCCTGGTTCAACAGGCCGCCGGGGTCGCTGCGCATGTCGAGCACGAGGCCCTTCAGTTCACCCTTGGCGTAGAAGTCCTTCAGTGCGCGCGAAAGGTCTTCGCCGGTGCGCTCCTGGAAGTTGCGTACGCGGACAAAGCCATAGCCCGGCTCGATCATCTTGGCGCGCACGCTCTTGACGTTGATTTCCTCGCGCGTGAGCGTGAAGACCAGTGGCGTATCGGCATCCTTGCGCACCACTGTGAGTACCACCTGCGTGCCCGGCTTGCCGCGCATCTTGTCGACGGCCTTGGACAGCGGCAGGCCGCGGGTGGCGGTGTCGTCGATCTTGACGATCAGGTCGCCGGCCTTGATGCCCGCGCGAAACGCCGGGGTGTCTTCGATGGGCGAGGTAACGCGGACGATGCCGTCTTCGACGCCCACTTCAATGCCGAGGCCGCCGAATTTGCCCTTCGTCGAAACCTGCAGTTCCTTGAACGCGTCGGCGTCGAGGAAGTCGGAGTGCGGGTCGAGGCCGCGCACCATGCCGTGGATGGCTTCCTTGATGAGCTTGTCATCAGGCACCGTCTCGACGTAATCGCTCTTGATCTTGCCGAAGACGGCGGACAGGAGTTGCAGATCCTCGTACGGAATCGGCGTCTTCGCCTCGCGCTGCGCGATGGCGGAGAAGTTGAGCGAGATCAGCACGCCCATCACGGTACCCAGCCCGACCAGTCCCGCCTTCTTCCAGCGGTCACCCTTCTTGGTCGATTCCTGATTGCCCATCTTCATTGCATGGCTCCTGCCTTCGATCGAAGGCTTGGGTAAAGCTTGTCAGGGCGGGATCGGCCGCCCCTTCCGTCGACGCATATGGAACCAGTATACGCCGCGCATCGTGCCCGCCAAGGGCGACAAAAATACCTGTGGTGGACACTTTTTGTTCGCCTGCAATCCCTCGTACGGTGGGACCCGTCGAACGGATGATCAGAGCCCATCCTTAAGGTGGGCTGAATAGTGCCGATTGCAAGCTTGGGCCGCGGCTGGCGGCAACTAGTTCCCGGACACATCGACCAGCGAGCGACCCGTCATCTCAGCGGGTTGCGGCAGGCCCATCAGCGCAAGGATGGTAGGTGCGATGTCCTGCAGCGCCCCTCCGCCGCGCGCCCGCGCCGGCCGGCCGACATAGAGGAACGGCACCCGGTTGAGCGTATGCGCCGTATGGGACTGATGCGTGGCCGAATCGTGCATCATCTCGGCATTGCCATGGTCGGCGGTGATCAGCACCTCGCCGCCAGCCCGCCGCGCGGCATCCACCACCCGCCCGACGGCGATGTCCAGGGCCTCCACCGCCGCCCGCGCGGCCTCGAAGTTGCCGGTGTGGCCGACCATATCGCCGTTGGCGAGGTTGCAGACGACGACGTCATAGCGGCCCGATTCGATCGCGGCCACCAGCTTGTCGGTGACCTCGGGTGCGCTCATCTCGGGCATCAAGTCGTACGTGGCCACTTTCGGTGACGGCACCAGGATGCGGTCCTCCCCCGGATAGGCACTTTCGACGCCGCCGTTAAAGAAGTAGGTGACGTGGGCATATTTCTCCGTTTCGGCGATCCGCAACTGCGCGAGGCCGAGGGAGGCCAGGTACTCGCCCAGGCTGTTGCGGATCGTCTGCGGTGCAAAGGCCACCGGCAGGTGCGCGAATTCCTCGCCGTAGGACGTGAGGCACACATAGGCGCCGAGTGCCGGTACCCGCGACCGCGCGAAACCGTCGAAGCCGGGGTCGGTCAGCGTGCGGGTCAGCTGCCGCGCGCGATCCGCCCGGAAATTCATGCACACCATCACGTCCCCGTCGGCGACGACGGCCACGTGTCCGGCAGCATCGAGGATGGCGGTGGCCTTGACGAATTCGTCGTTCTCGCCGCGCGCGTAGGCAGCATCCAGCCCGGCCAGTGCCGTCGGCGCCGTGAACGGCGCGCGGCCGTCGACGAGCAACTCGTAGGCCTGCTGCTGGCGGTCCCAGCGCTGGTCACGGTCCATTGCGTAGTAACGGCCGACGATCGACGCTATCCGCGCGCCAGGGTGCGCGGCGCACGCGGCATCCATCGCGGCCAGCGACGCGGCGGCGCTGCGCGGCGGCGTGTCGCTGCCGTCGAGAAAGGCATGAACCAGGATGCGGTTGACGCCACCCTTGGCGGCAAGCGCCACCATCGCGGCCAGTTGGCGCTCGTGGCTGTGCACGCCGCCCGGCGAGAGCAGTCCCATTACATGCAGCGCACTGTTGCGCGCCACGGCGGTGGCGATGGCAGCGCCCAGCACCGGATTTGCCGCAAATTCGCCGGTGGCGATCGCGTGATCGATCCGCGTGAAGTCCTGGTAGATCACGCGGCCCGCGCCGATGTTGAGGTGGCCGACCTCTGAATTGCCCATCTGGCCCACGGGCAGGCCCACGTGCAGTTCCGACGCATCGATGGTGGTGTGCGGCGACGATGCCAGCAGCGCCCGCCAGTGCGGCATCCGCGCGTTGGAGATGGCGTTGTCCGGCGCGTCCTCGCGGCTGCCGAAGCCGTCGAGGATCAGTAGCACCACCGGGCGCACCGCCGGCACGACGGCGGCACGGGCGGCGGCGGGAGTGGCAAGTGTGTCACTCATGCAAAGGGGCCAGGGCAGGGGGAAAGGCAGCGGGATCGGGTATCATTTTACGCTTTGCCTTCACCCGATTGCCCCGCATGTCCTTCATTGAAAAAAACTGGCTGCTGATCCTCGTCATGTTCCTGTCGGGGGCGATGCTGCTCTGGCCGATCCTGCAGCGGCGCTTCTCGCCGGTCAAGGACGTGGGCAACCTCAACGTCACGCATCTCATCAATCACAAGAACGCGTTGCTGCTCGATGTCCGCGAGCCGAAGGATTTCGAAGGCGGCAAATTGCCCGAGGCGCTGCACATTCCGCTGTCGCAACTCGAGACCCGCGGCGCCGAGCTGGCCGGTATGACGTCGCGTCCCGTCGTCGTGTATGACGGCCGTGGCCAGCGCAGCCGTGGTGCCGGCAACACGCTCACCAAGCTCGGTTTCAGCGAGATCTATTCGCTGCACGGCGGCCTCAAGGCATGGAAAGACGCGGGCCTGCCGGTCGAGGCGGCCACGGCATGACCGGGCGGAGGACAGTAGCGTGAGCGCGCCGGCATCGGCACCCGTCACCATGTATACGACGGCGATGTGTCCGTACTGCGTGCAGGCCGAACGCCTGCTGCTCGCGAAGGGCGTACAGCAGATCGCGAAAATCCGGGTCGACCTCGATCCTGCGCAGCGCGCAACCATGATGGAAAAGACCGGCCGGCGAACGGTGCCGCAGATCTACATTGGTGACGTCCACGTGGGCGGATTCGACGACCTCGTCGCACTCGACCGGGCGGGGCGCTTAGCCCCGCTGCTGGCCGGCGCCTAGCCGCCGGCGGGCCGCCGGGATGAACCCGAGCGCGGTAAGGTAAAATGGTGGGTTCACTTCATTCACCGCAAGGATCACCAGCATGGAAGACCAACCCACCGCCGCGTCCGAAGGCGAAGGCAACGGCCAAGGCCAAGGCCAAGGCATCGGCTTTTCGATCGAACGCATCTACGTCAAGGACCTGTCGCTCGAAAGCCCCGGCGCACCGCAATCGTTCCAGCTGACCGAGGCCCCGGCCATCGAAGTCGGATTGCGCACGCGCGGCGAGCAGGTTGCCCCCGACGTCTACGAGTGCGTGATCACGCTGACCGTCACGGCCACCGCGGACTCCAAGACCGTGTTCCTGGTCGAGGCGTCGCAGGCCGGCCTGTTCCAGATCCGCGGCGTACCTGCGGCGGACATGCAGCCGGTGCTGGCCATCCACTGTCCGAACGTGCTGTTTCCCTACGCCCGCGAAACGATTTCCGACGCGATCGTCCGGGCCGGCTTTCCGCCCGTGCATCTCGCCCCGATCAACTTCGAGGCGCTCTACCAGCAGCAACTGGCGCAGATGCAGACGCCGGTCCCCGCCGTCACCAACTGACGCACGACCATGCTGCGCCGCCGCCCCCAGCCAAGGTCGCCGTGGGTGGCGGTCGCCTGGGCGCTCGCCTGTATGGGTCCGGCGGGCCTAGTGGCCGCGGCGGACTACCGGGTCACCGGTGAGCCCGCCACCATCCTCTATGACGCACCATCGGCCAAGTCGAAGCCGCTTTTTGTCTATGGCCGCGACGTACCGATGGAAGTGCTGGTCAACGTCGAAGGCTGGACCAAGGTCCGCGACCTGAACGGCAGCATCGGCTGGGTGGCCGGCAAGGGGCTCTCCGACAAGCGCAGCCTGCAGGTGCGGGTTCCGGTGGCCGACGTCCGCGCCAATCCGGACGACGCCGCGCCGCTCGTGTTCCGCGCGGAACAGAACGTTCTGCTTGACCTGGCGGAATCCGCCACGTCGCCGGCGACCACGGCCACGCCCGGCTGGGTGCGCGTGCGCCACCGCGATGGCCAGGTCGGCTTCGTCAAGGTTCCGCAAGTCTTCGGCCTCTGATCGAGGTCCATGGCGATGACGACTGTCGCCGTCGTGGGCGCCGGGGCATGGGGCACGGCCTTCGCCTGTCATCTCGCGTCGCGCGCCCATGCCACGCCCAAGGTGGTGCTGTGCTGGCGCGACGCTGCGGTCGCCGGCGCCGCCGATGCGGCCCGGCAGAACGCGCGCTACCTGCCCGGTGTCGCGTTGCCACCTTCGTTGCAATGCACGGCGGACCTCAACTTGGCTGCGCGCGCCGACCTGCTTTTCCTCGCGGTGCCGGTCGCCGTATTGCCCGAACTGGTCCGGGCGCTTGCGGCAACGGGTGCCCGAGCGCCGCTCGTCTCACTCTCCAAGGGATTCGTATCCGCGCCAGCGTCGCCCGCCGGCGTCGCGCTCGCGCACCAGGTGCTGGCGCCGATGTGGCCCGCACCAGTGGCCGTGGTTTCCGGCCCCAGTTTCGCGGCCGAGGTGGCGCGCGGCCTGCCCACGGCGCTGACGGTGGCCGCCACTGATGCGGCGCTGGCCGAACAGGTGGCCGTGCTGGTGCGCGGCGATGCGATGCGCGCCTATCCGTCCGATGACATTGCGGGGGTGGAAGTTGGCGGTGCCGTGAAGAACGTGCTGGCCATTGCCGCGGGCGCCAGCGACGGTCTCGAATTCGGACATAACGCGCGCGCGGCACTGATCACGCGCGGCCTCGCCGAGACGGCTCGCCTTGTGCATGCGTTTGGCGGTCGTCGCGAAACGATCATGGGGCTGGCGGGGCTGGGCGACCTGGTGCTGACCTGCACCGGCAATCTGTCGCGCAACCGGCAGGTAGGCCTGGCGCTGGCACGCGGTGAACCACTGCCGGACATCCTTGCGCAGCTGGGGCATGTCGCGGAAGGTGTTGGCGCCGCGCGCGCCGTGGGCGCGCTGGTGCACCACCTCGGTATCGACATGCCGATCTGCGTCGCGGTCGATCGCGTCCTGCACGAAGGACTGTCGGCACGCGACGCGGTGCTGGCGCTGTTGCAGCGCGAACCCCGCGCCGAAGGGGTCTAGCAAACTGTAACGCAACCCACTAGCGCGGCACGATGGGTGCCGAGCCCGCGGGTCGCGCCCCATCGAACCCTTGCTGCCGCCATGCTTCGTAGACCGTGACGGCGACGGCGTTGGACAGGTTGAGGCTGCGCACTTCGGGGCGCATCGGCAGCGCGAGGCGTGCTTCCGGCGCGAACTCCGCGACCACGGCGTCGGGCAGCCCGGCGGTTTCGCAGCCGAACACGAACACGTCGCCCGGCCTGAGTGTCGTGGCGTAGAGCGATGCGGTACCGGAGGTGGTCAGCGCGAACCAGCGTCGCGGCGTCGGCGTATCCAGAGCCGCGCGGCAGGCAGGCCAGTTGGCGTGCACCTGCACCCGCGCGTATTCGTGGTAATCGAGGCCGGCGCGTTTCAGGTCGCGGTCATCCATGCGGAAACCAAGGGGCTCGACCAGATGCAGGTCGGTGCCCGTATTGGCGGTGAGCCGGATCACGTTGCCCGTGTTGGGCGGGATCTCGGGATGGACGAGCACGACGGCAAACATGGCAGGGCCGGTCAGGAAGGGAAGCCGGGCGGGAGTGTACGCGCGCCGATCCACGCCTCGACGGTACGAGCCCCCCCGGCACGCGCGGCCCGCGCCGCTGCGTCGAGCGTGGCGCCCGTGGTCATCACGTCGTCGACGAGGGCGACGCGCGCGCCGGCCAGCAATGCCGTGACCGCGAAGGCGGCGCGCACGTTCGCCTGTCGGCGCCGAAGCGGCAGCGTGGCCTGTGGCGCCGTATCGCGGGTGCGGCGAAGGCCCCGGACCACCGGTACCCCAAGCAGGCGGCCCAGATGGCGCGCGATTTCGGCGGCCTGGTTGTAGCCGCGCTCGCGTTGCCGCGCCGCGGACAAGGGCAACGGGACAATGCAATCCGGGCGCGGTGCCGGCAGTGCGGCCAACGCCTCGGCGAAGATGGCGGCATGGGCGGTACGACCCCCATACTTCAGCGCATGCACCAGCGCGTCGAGTGGATACGCATACGCGAACGCGCAGCGGGTGGCGGTAAAGGCGGGTGGATGCGTCAGGCAGCGGCCGCAGTGCCGGCCTGTTGCGGTGGGCGATGCGCACTGCGGGCAATGCGGTGGCAACGGCGGCAACGTGCGAGCGCAACTGGCGCACAGGAGTTGGGCGCCGGACAGCGCGACGCACAGTACGCAGCGTTGCGGCAGCAGTGTTGCCGGAAAGTGTCGCCAGCGGGCAAAGTTGTCAAATCCTGCGGCGAAAAAATTTGACATCGTTGCGGGCCTTCATCGACACTGGCGCGGACAGGCCATGCCTGCCAGCGGGGGATTGCGGCGCGGACGCACCGAAGTCCCCAGTTTCCTCCAACCCGCATCGCTTCACCTTCATCCGGACGCATGACCGAAACCGCCACCATCACGTTGCACGGAAGTACCCGCAAGGACAAGACTGCCGCGCCGCCGCGGGTGACGGTCGACGAGATCGCCGCGCTGTTCGCGTTGCCGTTCAACGACCTGCTGTTTCGCGCGCAGCAGGTGCACCGGGCATGCCATGCGCCCAACGCGATCCAGCTATCCACGCTGATCTCCATCAAGACCGGTGGTTGCGCCGAGGATTGCGGCTACTGTCCGCAGGCGGCGCGCTATCACACGGCCGTCGAGGACGAGCCGATGCTCGATGTCGCGGCGGTCGTCACGGCGGCGCGTGCCGCGAAGGCCGCGGGCGCCACGCGGTTCTGCATGGGTGCCGCGTGGCGCGGACCGAAGCAGCGCGATCTCGATCCGGTGCTGGCGATGGTGCGCGAGGTGAAGGCGCTGGGTCTTGAAACATGTGCGACGCTGGGCATGCTGAAGGACGGCCAGGCGCAGCAGCTGCGCGACGCTGGCCTCGACTACTACAACCACAACCTCGACACTGCGCCGGAATTCTACGGCGAGATCGTGTCCACGCGCGACTACGACGATCGCCTCGCCACGCTCGACCGCGTCCGCGATGTAGGCATGTCCGTGTGCTGCGGCGGCATCGTGGGGATGGGTGAATCGCGGCTGCAGCGCGCCGGGCTCATCGCGCAGCTCGCCAACCTCGACCCGTATCCCGAGTCCGTGCCCATCAATCACCTGGTACAGGTCGAAGGCACGCCATTGCACGACGCGCTGCATGGCGAGGCGGCGCTCGATCCGCTCGAATTCGTGCGCACGATCGCCGTGGCCCGCATCGCAATGCCGACGACAATGGTCAGGCTGTCGGCGGGGCGCCGCGAGTTCGGCGAGGCCGTCCAGGCGTTGTGCTTCCTCGCGGGTGCCAACTCCATCTTCTATGGCGACAAGTTGCTGACCACGGGCAATCCCGATATCGACGCCGATCGCACGCTCTTCGCCAAACTGGGACTGGAAGCGCTGGCGACCCCTTCCGCGTGACCGGCGCTATTTCCACGCGCATCGGGCGCCTCGAGGCCACACTCGCCCGGCGCGATGCGGAAGGACTGCGCCGGCACCGGCGCATCGTCGCGGCACCCACCGGTCCTCGCACTGTCGTCGACGGCGTGCCGATGCTGGCCTTCGCCAGCAACGATTACCTCGGCCTGGCTGCGGATCCATTGGTGATCGCGGCCGCGCGCGACGCGGCGCAAACGTGGGGAGTGGGGGCGGGCGCGTCGCATCTTGTCAGCGGCCACAGCGTGCCGCACGACGCGCTGGAACGGGAGCTTGCGGCATTCGTCGCGCCGGCCGGCGGCGTCGACGCGTTGCTCTTCTCGTCCGGGTATCTCGCCAACCTGGCCATCCTGTCGGTGCTGGGGGACCGGCATGACGCCATCTTCGCCGATCGCCTCAATCATGCGTGCCTCAACGACGGCGCATTGTTGTCGCGCGCCACGATGCATCGCTACGCGCACGGCGATGTCGATGCCCTCGCGCAGGCGATGCAGCGCTCCGCCGCGCCACGCAAGCTGATCGTCACCGACGCCGTGTTCAGCATGGATGGCGACATCGCGCCGCTGGCGGCGCTGGTCGGACTCGCGGAGCAGCACGATGCGTGGCTCATCGTCGACGACGCGCATGGCTTCGGGGTGCTGGGGGAGGGCCGCGGCACGCTCGCGCACCTCGGCCTCGCCAGCGACCGCATCGTGGCGATGGGAACGCTCGGCAAGGCGGCGGGCGTGGCTGGCGCATTCGTGGCTGCGCATCCGGTGGTGATCGACGCGTTGGCGCAGACGGCACGCCCCTATGTCTACACGACGGCGATGCTGCCGCTGCAGGCGGAGGCGCTGCGCGTGGCGTTGGGACTGATCCGCGACGACCATGCGCGCCGCGTCGCACTTCATGCGCACATCGCGCGTTTTCGGGCCGGTGCTGCAATGTTGCCGTGGACGCTGCTGCCGTCAGCCACGGCGATCCAGCCGCTGGTGGTGGGCGACAGCGACGCGGCGGTCGCGCTCGGTGCAGCGCTCGCGGCGCAGGGCATCTGGGTCCCCGCGATCCGGCCGCCGACCGTGCCTGCCGGCACCGCGCGGCTGCGGGTCTCGCTGTCGGCGGCGCATACGGCCGGTGATGTTGACGCGTTGCTCGCGGCGCTGGCCGCCGCGGCATGAGTGCGTTGACCGATCTGCACGTCGAGGTGTCCGGCCATGGGCCGCCGCTGGTGCTGCTGCACGGTTGGGCAATGCATGGCGGCTTGTTCGCGTCACTGGTCCCGGCGCTGTCTGCACGTTATCGCGTCGCGGTCGTCGACCTGCCGGGGCACGGCCATTCGGCGGCAGCGCCGCTCCTTTCGGTCGACGACGCGGTGCAGCGCATCGATGCGCAGTTGCGTAACATCACCGAGCCATTGCGCGTGCTGGGGTGGTCGATGGGCGGCGCGCTGGCGCTGCGTTGGGCGCGCCGCGCGCCCGATCGCATCGGGCGGTTGGTGCTGGTCGGCGCAACGCCGCGCTTCATCACCGCACGCGATTGGCCCCACGCGATGGCGCCTGCAACGCTGCAGCGTTTCGGCGACGAACTCGCCGTGTCGTATCGGCTGACGCTGCAGCGGTTCCTCACCTTGCAGGTGCAGGGCAGTGACGGCGGCCGCGCAGCATTGCACGCGCTGCGCAATGCATTGTTTGCGCGCGGTGAACCGGGTCGCGAGCAGTTGCGCGATGCGTTGGCGATGCTGCAGGCGATCGACGTGCGCGATGATCTCCAGCATATTGCCGTGCCAGCGCTGGTGGTGGCGGGCGATCGCGACGCGCTGACGCCGGCGGCCGCCAGCGCCTGGATGGCCGCCACGATGCCGGACGCGCGGCTCGTCACCATTCCGGGCGCAGCGCATGCACCTTTCCTCTCGCACCGTGGGGACTTCGACGCTGCCGTGCTGCCTTTCCTCGAAGCTGCCCCCAATGAGTGACGCGCAGGACGACCATGATCCGCGCGAAGTGGACGCGCGCGCCGTGCGCCGTGCCTTCGGCCGCGCTGCCGCCACCTATGACGATGCGGCGGTCCTGCAGCGTGAGGTGGGCAAACGGATGGGGTCGCGGCTCGATGTCGTGAAGCTGGCGCCCCTCCGGGTGCTGGATGCCGGCTGCGGTACCGGTGATGCCCTTGCCGCGCTGGCGCTGCGCTATCCCGCCGCGCGGGTCGTTGCGCTAGACGTCGCCATGCCGATGCTGTCCGCAGCGCGCGCGCGGGGCGCGGGCGGCCGCTCGCTGCTGCAGCGGCTCCTTCCATGGCGCGACGCAGGGGACGCCACCGCGCCACGCTTCGTTTGCGGCGACATCGGCGCCTTGCCCTTCCACGCGGGCGCCTTCGAGCTCGTCTGGAGCAACCTCGCGCTGCAGTGGATCAACGACCTACCGCATGCGTTGGCGGAACTGCATCGAGTGCTGCAGGTGGACGGACTCCTGACCTTCACGACCTTCGGGCCCGATACTTTGCGCGAGATTCGCGCCGCGTTTGCCAAAGTCGACGGGCACACGCACACGAATCGCTTCGCCGACATGCACGACATCGGCGACATGCTGGTGCACGCCGGCTTCGCCGACCCGGTGATCGACATGGAAACGGTCACGCTGACCTACGGTGACGCGCGCACGTTGCTGCAGGAATTGAAGCAGATCGGCGCGACCAACGCGACACAGGGCCGCAGCCGCGGGCTGATGGGCAGGGCCCGGTTGCAGCGCGTGCTCAGTGCGCTGGAGGCGATGGCGCACGAAGGCCGTATCCCGGCGACTTTCGAGGTCATCTACGGGCACGCCTGGAAGGCGCAGGCGACGCACACGCCGGACGGCCTGCCGATCGTCCGGTTCGGGGCTCGCCGATGAGTGCAATTGGCGGTGTCTTCATTACAGGCACCGATACCGGAGTCGGCAAGACCTTTGTGGCCGCGGCCTTGCTACGCGCGCTGGCATCGCTTGGCGCACGCGTGGCGGGCATGAAGCCTGTCGCCGCGGGCATCGATGCCGGCGATGCATTCAATGCGGATGTCGCGGTGCTGGCGGCCGCCGACGGCCTGTCGCTGCCGTTGCGCGACCGCAATCCCTACGGCTTCGCGTCTGCGATCGCCCCGCATCTCGCGGCGCAGGAGGCCGGCATGTCGATCGACATCGATGTCATCGTGGCGTCGTTGGCACGCCTGCGGACGCATGCGGACTTCATCGTGGTCGAAGGTGCAGGGGGCGTATTGGTGCCGCTCGATCGCGACCATGACATGCTGGACCTTGCTGCGGCGCTCGGTCTGCCGGTGCTGCTGGTGGTCGGACTGCGGCTCGGCTGCATCAATCACGCGCTGCTGTCCGCGCAGGCGATCGTTTCGCGCGGGCTGCCGCTGGCGGGTTGGATTGCCAATGCAATGGGACCGACCATGGTGCGTGAACAGGCCAACATCGACACCATCTCGACGCACCTCGGACAGCCGCCGCTGGCCACAATACGGCACGATTTAAGTACGTCGACGCTGTCCGCCGCCTTGGACAGCGTAGCGTCGACCCTGCTGTCCTGTTTGCGCGACGATCGCAAGCTGACATCCTGACGCCTGTACCCGAACGGGCGAGACGCTGCATAACAGTCGCCGCCGGCACGCGCCGCAGGGGCGTCAAGGGTTCCGGAAGGGGTCGATCCGTGCTAGAATTTTGTGGCTTTGCAGCATGAACCCACTGCCTCCGCTCCCGTCGGCTGTCGACTATTGCGTGGTAGCGCGGGCACCTGATTCCCTGTCCCGTCGCCAGCGCTGGTCGTTGTTCGCGGTCATGGCGGCGGTGAGCTTTGTGGTGGCAGTGGCATTTGCAGTGGCGGGGGCTTGGCCGGTGTTGCCGTATTCAGTGCTGGAGATCGCGCTGCTGGGCGTGGCGTTCATGGTCGTGGAGCGCCGCAGCGACGATTGGGAGCGCCTCACGGTGGTGGGCGATGCTGTCGTGATCGAGCGGCAGCGCGGCAGGCGGCGCGAGCGGCACGAGTTCAACCGCTGCTGGATGCGCGTGGAGTTCGAGGCGGGCGGATTTGGCCGGCCAGCGCGGATCACGTTGCACAGTGGGGGGGGTGCAGTGGATTTCGGAAGTGCGCTGCCGGTCGCGGAAATGCGATCGACGGCCGGAGAATTGCGGCGATTGGCCGGATTGCGCTGAACCGGTTGCGGTGGCCGCAGCAGATGCGCGAAGACTTTTCGAGGACAGCATGGGTAGCAAGCACAACGTAGTCGGGGCGTGGCAGGCAAGGGCGGCACGGATGCTGGCGGCGCTGGCGGGAAGCGCAGGGGTCGCCGGCGTGGCAAATGCAGCGTGGGACGTCAATTTCCAGCAGCCGGTCACACCCCTCGCCCAGCAGATGTTCGATCTCAATATCTACATCTTCTGGGTGTGCGTGGTCATCTTCATCGCCGTGTTCGGCGTGATGTTCTACTCGATCTTCAAGCATCGCAAATCGGTCGGCCACAAGGCGGCCCAGTTCCACGAGAACACCACGGTCGAGATCATCTGGACCGTCATCCCCTTCCTCATCCTGCTCTTCATGGCGTGGCCGGCCACCAAGACCATCCTGGCGATGAAGGACACCACGGGCTCCGACCTCACGATCAAGGTCACCGGCTACCAGTGGAAGTGGGGCTACGACTACCTGCAGGAAGGCTTCGGTTTCTACTCTAGCTTGGCGACGCCGCTGGCGCAGATCGAGAACAAGGAAGCCAAGGGCGCCAACTACCTGCTGGAAGTGGATTATCCGCTGGTCGTGCCGGTCGATACCAAGGTGCGCGTGATCATCACTGCCAACGACGTGCTGCATGCGTGGTGGGTGCCCGCGTTCGGTGTCAAGCAGGACGCCATCCCCGGATTCGTCCGCGACTCGTGGTTCAAGGCAGAGAAAGTCGGCATCTATCGCGGCCAATGCGCTGAACTGTGTGGCAAGGAGCACGGCTTCATGCCTATCGTTGTCGACGTCAAGTCGAAGGCCGACTACGCGACCTGGTTGGCCGAGCAGAAAAAAGTCGCCAGTGCCTCGACCGAGGACCTTACGAAGGTCTGGACCGAAGCCGCGCTCGCCGAAATTGGCGCCAAGGTCTACGCGGCCAATTGCGTGGCGTGCCACCAGGCGAGCGGCAAGGGCGTCCCGGGCGCGTTCCCGGCGCTCGACGGCTCGAAGATCGTCACCGGTCCGCCCGAACCTCAGCTCGCGCTGATCCTGCACGGCAAGGCGGGCACGGCCATGGCCTCGTTCAAGCAGTTGACCAATACCGAGATTGCCGCCGTGATCGCCTACACGCGCACGGCGTGGAGCAACAAGGCGGAGCAATACATCCAGCCCGCCGACGTGAAGATCGCGCGGAAGTGATGAGCTCCGCCCGGCCGCCCGAAGGAGCTGCCCCCTCTGGGGGCGCGGCGCGAAGCGCCGTCCGGGGGAGCCATACAAGCTCCGCCCGGCCGCCCGAAGGAGCTGCCCCCTCTGGGGGCGCGGCGCGAAGCGCCGTCCGGGGGAGCCATACAAACACGACCGCAGACCGCTTGAAGAGCGCACGACCGATCATCGCCAGGAGCACGCAATGAGCAGCATCCCCCACGATCCCGCCGCCGGTGCGGGCCACGACCACGATGACCACCACGACCACCACGACCATCACCCGTCGGGGGCGATGCGCTGGCTCACCACCACCAACCACAAGGACATCGGCACGATGTACCTGTTGTTCTCGCTGACGATGTTCTTCGTCGGCGGGGTGATGGCGCTGACGATTCGGGCCGAGCTCTTCATGCCCGGACTGCAGATCGTGCATCCGGAGTTCTTCAATTCGCTGACCACGTTGCACGGCCTCATCATGATCTTCGGCGCGATCATGCCGGCGGCGGTGGGTTTTGCGAACTGGATGATCCCGCTGATGATCGGCGCGCCGGACATGGCGTTCGCACGGATGAACAACTGGAGCTTCTGGCTGCTGCCGCCTGCGGCGATCATGCTGATCGGCTCGTTCTTCGTGCCCGGCGGCGCCGCTGCCGGTGGCTGGACGCTTTACCCGCCGTTGTCAATCCAGGCCGGCATGGGCCTCGACCTTACGATCTTCGCCATCCACATCATGGGTGCGTCGTCGATCATGGGTTCGATCAACATCATCACCACCATCCTCAACATGCGCGCGCCCGGCATGACGCTGATGAAGATGCCGCTTTTCGTCTGGACGTGGCTCATCACTGCCTATCTGCTGATCGCCGTCATGCCCGTGCTGGCCGGCGCTGTCACGATGTTGCTTACCGATCGCCATTTCGGAACGACATTCTTCAACGCGGCCGGTGGCGGCGACCCCGTGCTGTTCCAGCACGTGTTCTGGTTCTTCGGACACCCCGAGGTCTACATCATGATCCTGCCGTCGTTCGGGATCATTTCGGAGATCATCTCCACGTTTGCCCGCAAGCCGCTCTTCGGCTACGCGTCGATGGTGTATGCGGTGGCCAGCATTGCCATCCTGTCGTTCATCGTCTGGGCGCACCACATGTTCACCGTTGGCATGCCGGCCGCGGGACTGCTGTTCTACATGTACGCCACGATGCTCATCGCCGTGCCCACGGGCGTCAAGGTCTTCAACTGGCTCGCCACGATGTGGCGCGGCTCGATGACCTTCGAGACGCCGATGCTCTTCTCGGTCGGCTTCCTGTTCCTGTTCACGATGGGCGGCTTCACCGGCCTGGTGCTGGCGCTGGTCCCCATCGACATCCAGTTGCATGATACCTACTACGTCGTCGCGCACTTCCACTACGTGCTGGTCGCGGGCTCGCTGTTCGCGTTCTTCGCGGGCGCCTACTACTGGTTGCCGAAGTGGACGGGCACGATGTACGACGAAAAGCTCGGCAAGCTTCACTTCTGGTCGGCGATGGTGTTCTTCAACATCACGTTCTTCCCGATGCATTTCCTGGGCGTTGCAGGCATGCCGCGGCGCATCCCGGATTACGCGCTGCAATTCGCCGACTGGAACGCGATTGCCACGGTGGGGGCATTCGGTTTCGGCGTGACCCAGCTGATCTTCGTGTGGGTGCTGATCAAGTGCATCAAGGGCCAGGGCGCCAAGGCCCCGGCGAAGCCTTGGGAAGGTGCGGACACGCTCGAATGGACGCTGCCGTCGCCGCCGCCATATCACAGCTTCGAGACCCCGCCGGTCGTCCGCTGAGGCACGCGGAGGCATCATGACGACGGAAAATCTCGACCGGTCGGAGCGGCAGCGCCGCTCCAACGTCCGCACGGCGCTGGTGCTGGCGTCAGTGGCGCTGGTGTTCTTCGTCGGCATCCTCGCCACGCGCTTCATCGGTGACGGCCGCTCCGGCATCACCCTGCTGGGCGGTGCCGTGATGCTGTTTCTGGTTCTGGCGATCGGCCGGAATCTCCGCAAATGAGCGGCCCGGGTCCCACGCTCGAACCCGCGGCTGCCGGCGCCTCCTCGTCCGGCAGCCGCGGCGTGCGGCAACTGGCTAATCGCCGGATGATCACTCGGCTTGGTTTCATCGTGCTGGGCATGTTCGGCTTCGGTTACGCGCTGGTACCGTTGTACAACCAGATCTGCGAGGTCACGGGGCTGCGCAACCTCCTGCAACCCGACGTCGTCACCAACACGCAGGTCGACCTGGCGCGGACCGTGCGCATCGAGTTCGATTCCAACCTGCGCAACCTGCCGTGGACGTTCAAGCCGGTGGGTCCGGTTGCCGACGTGCACCCCGGGCAGCTGCACCAGATGGTCTATGAAGTATCGAACAACACCGATCGCGCGATGACCGGCCAGGCCATCCCGAGCTATGCGCCGCGGAGCGCCGCGCCTTATTTCAAGAAGCTCGATTGCTTCTGCTTCGAGAAGCAGACGCTGCAGGCCGGCGAAGTCCGGAAGATGCCGGTGGTGTTCGTGC
>JBBQEY010000037.1:0-20651 GCA_038321425.1 Burkholderiales bacterium
CGCGCTGGCGCAGCACGGCGTCGACTATGCGGTCGCCACCCTTGGCACCGCGACGACGCCGGTGCATGCGCAGAAGCTCTTCCGCATGACCGACAACGTCGTGTTCTGCTTCGACGGCGACAACGCCGGCCGCAAGGCCGCGTGGCGCGCGCTCGAGAATGCGTTGCCGGTGCTGGTCGATGGCAAGAATGCATCGTTCCTGCTGCTGCCCGACGGCGAGGATCCGGATGACTTCGTCCGCCGCCGCGGCAAGGCGGCATTCGAGGCCGCCATGGACGCGGCGATCCCGCTGTCCGAGTTCCTGCTGAACGAGCTCGCGGTGCGCCACCCGCCCGACAGCGCCGAAGGTCGCGCTGCGCTGGTGGCCGCAGCAGCGCCGCTGCTCGGCCAGATCGCCGCGCCGGTGCTGGCGGCGATCATGCGCCGGCGGCTCTCGGCGATGTCGGGGCTACCGGACGACGAGCTCAGAGCGTTGCTGCCGAAGGCGCCGCCGCGGCCGGTGGAAATCGACCCTACGGCGATGGCGCCGGCATCCTCCTCCGCCAACCGTCCGGCGCGCCCCCGCGCCCGCAACGCGGTGCGGCAGCCGCCCTCGCTGGCGCGGCAATTGATCCAGGGGCTGCTGCTGGCCCCAGCCCTCGGGCAGGCCTTGCCGTTTCCGCGGCCGGATGATGGCTCGCCGGAATCGAACGCGCTGGCGGCGCTGGCCAGCTACTGCGCGGAGGCTACGGGTCAGCTCAGTCCGGCGGGCCTGATCGAGGCCTTTGCCGGCAGCCGGCATGCCGCACTGCTGGCCGAAACGCTCGCGGCGGCCGACGACCACGGGCTCGATGCCGCCGCGATCGAGGCCGAGGTGCGCCATGGTCTCGACCGCTGGTGGCAACACGCCCGCCGCAGCGGCGATGAAGTACCGGCGCACAACCTGGCACCGGCGTCGGACGAAGAGTCCAAGCGGTTGAAACAACTCGATTTTATCCGGCAACGCGTGGCCGGCGTCGCCGGGGCGGCACCCGCCGAACGGGGTCCGGACGGCCCTGCCGGAGACCCGCTCCCATGATATAATTTGCGGTTTTGCGGCGCTGGCCCCACATAGCCTGCCTCGAACGGTGCATCGCACGGTCGCAACGGGCAGCCAATGTCACCCGTTGGTTGCCCGACCCCTCGCCACCCGCCGCATTTAGTCGTCGCCCCGCTGCCGCGTTGATTCACACAAGGATGACCATGGCCACCAAGCCCGCCCGGAAAACCCAACTGAAGCCAAAGGCCAAGAGCCGACCGGCGAAGCCCGCCGCCCGCAAGGCGGGCACGGCAACCAAGCCGGCGCGCAAACCAGTCACGCGCAAGGCCGTCGGCAAGGCGAAGCCCGCGGGCAAGAAACCCTCGCGTCCGGCGCTGAAGAAGTCGTCGGTCAGGAAACCGTCCACGGCGGCCAACAAGAAATCCGCACCCAAGGCCAAGCCAGTCGCGAAGAAACCCGTCGCCAAGGCCAAGCCGGCTGGCAAGCCGGTCGTCTCGAAGGCGCACGCCAAACCTGCAGCCAAGCCCGCGGCCAAGCCCGCGGCCAAGCCCACTGCCAAGCCGGCAGGCAAGTCCGCGGCCAAGCTGTTGCCGAAGGGCGCTGCCCGGTCGACGGGGCCGACCAAGGTCATTGCGAAGGTCGCGCCCGTCGCCGGCAAGGCCGCCCCGAAGGTCGTCGTTCCCAACAAGGGTGTTGCCGCTGCGCCGGCCAAGGTCGTACCACTTTCCGCCAAGGCGCAGGCCGCCGCCGCGAAGATTGCTGCCGCCATCGCCAAAGCCAATGCTGCAGCAGCACCGGCGCAAAAGTCCACGCCGAGCGAAATTGCCGCCAAGCTGGCCGGCAAGCGCGCGGAAGATGCCGCCACGAAAAAGGGCCGCAAGCACGCGGACCTGGCGCCGCGCGAACTCACGCCCGCCGACGTCGAGGCCCGCAAGCGCCGCCTGAAGACGCTGATCGTGCTCGGCAAGGAGCGCGGCTTCCTGACCTACGCCGAAATCAACGATCACCTGCCCGACGACATTCTCGATGCGGAGCAGATCGAGGGTGTGATCTCGATGATCGGCGACATGGGCATCCAGGTCTACGACGAAGCCCCGGACGCCGACACGCTGCTGATGGCGGAAACGCCGGCGACGGTGCCCGCTGAAGACGTGGAGGAAGAAGCCGAAGCCGCCGCGTCGACACTCGACTCCGAATTCGGGCGCACCACCGACCCCGTGCGCATGTACATGCGCGAAATGGGCTCGGTGGAACTCCTGACCCGCGAAGGCGAAATCGAAATCGCCAAGCGGATCGAGGAAGGCTTGAAGCACATGATCATGGCCATCTCGGCGTGCCCGATGACGGTCCAGCAGATCCTCGACATCGCCACCAAGATCGAGAAGGACGAGTTGAAGATCGACGATCTCGTCGACGGCCTGCTCGACTTCAAGGAAGAGCTGGCGCCGATCAACGACAACGATGACGAGGAATCGGAAGAAGACGAAGCCGACGCCGGCAAACTGGCCAGCGAGAACCTGGAGCGTCTGAAGATCGCCGCGATGGAGAAGTTCAATGCCATCCGCAAGCACTTCGCACGGTTGCTCGTCGTGCTGCAGAAGGAAGGCCACAAGGCGCCCAAGTATCTCGAGCTGCACAAGAAGATCTCGGGTGAACTGACGCAGATCCGCTTCTCGGCGCGGCAGGTGGAAAAACTGTGCGACTCGGTCCGCAGCGAAGTCGACAGCATCCGCCAGATCGAACGCAAGATCCAGGACCTGGTGGTCAACAAGGGCGGCATGCCGCGCCCGGAATTCATCAAGGCATTCCCCACGAATGAAACGTCGTTGCGCTGGATCGACCGCGAAGTGGCGGCGCACCACAACTTCAGCGAGCAGCTCGGCAAGTATCGCCAGGCGATCGTCGAGCAACAGCAGAAGCTGCTCGACCTGCAGACTCGCGTGATGATCCCGCTGAGGGACCTGAAGGACATCAACAAGCAGATGTCCACCGGCGAGGCTAAGGCGCGCAAGGCCAAGCGTGAAATGACCGAGGCCAACCTGCGGCTCGTGATCTCGATCGCCAAGAAGTACACGAATCGCGGACTGCAGTTCCTCGACCTGATCCAGGAAGGCAACATCGGCCTGATGAAGGCCGTGGACAAGTTCGAATATCGCCGCGGCTACAAGTTCTCGACGTACGCCACGTGGTGGATCAGGCAGGCCATCACGCGCTCGATCGCCGACCAGGCGCGCACCATCCGCATTCCGGTGCACATGATCGAGACGATCAACAAGATGAACCGCATCTCGCGGCAAATCCTGCAGGAAACGGGGCAGGAACCCGATCCGGCGACGTTGGCCGAGAAAATGGAGATGCCGGAAGAGAAAATCCGGAAGATCTTGAAGATCAGCAAGGAACCGATCTCGATGGAAACGCCGATCGGTGACGACGACGATTCGCATCTCGGCGACTTCATCGAGGATCAATCCACCGTGGCGCCGTCCGATGCGGCCGTCAACGCTTCGTTGCGCGATGTCTGCAAGGACATCCTCGACACGCTGACGCCGCGCGAAGCCAAGGTACTGCGGATGCGCTTCGGCATCGAGATGAACACCGACCACACGCTGGAGGAAGTCGGCAAGCAGTTCGACGTCACCCGCGAGCGGATCCGGCAGATCGAGGCGAAGGCGCTCCGCAAGCTGCGGCATCCGTCGCGGTCCGAGAAATTGCGGAGCTTTCTGGAAGGAGAATAAGGGAGCCGGGCCGAACGCCAGAGGCGCGCAGCGCGCGACGGCCGATGCGACAAAGCGGGTCCGCGCGCGTCAGCCCAGCATCAACGAGCTGACCGCGCGGCATGTGACCGTGATCCGGCCTCAGCGTTTGCGTCGCCGTGCGGTCACAGGTTCGGCAGCCAGGTCGTCAGTGCCGGAAACACGCTGATGACCCCCAGTACAACGATGGCCCACAGGATGAATGGCAACGCCCCCAGGGAAAGCGTGGCGATCGGAATCTTGCCGATGTTGCCGACCACGAACAGCAATAGACCCACCGGGGGTGTCAGCAGACCGATCATGAGGTTGATGACCACCACTGCGCCAAATTGGATCGGATCCAACCCAAGGGCCGGAGCCAGTGGCAGAAGTGCCGGCAGAAAGATCACCATGGCCGGCAGCGGTTCGATCAACGTGCCGACGAACAGCAGGAATACGTTGATCCACAGCAGTGCCACGATCGGATTGTCGGTCAGCGAGCGAATCAACTCCACCACATGCCGATCGATCTGACTTTCCGCGACCAGCCAACTGAACGGGCCTGCGGCGGCGAGGAGAAACAGGATCGTCGCGCTCGAGCGCGCTGACTCAAAGGTGATTCGCGGCAATTCGCGCAGTTTGAGGTTGCCGTAGATGAAGAGTCCGACCATCAGCGCATACGCTACGACGACCGCCGCCACCTCGGTATCGGTGAAGAGCCCGAAGCGAATCCCGAGCACGATGATCACCGGCATCGCCAGCGCCCAGGACGCGCGACCGGTGGCACGCAGCCGGCCGCGAAGGTCGACTCGCGGCATGGTCGGATAATTGCGCATCCGGGCCAGGATCGAACAGATGCACAGAAAGCCGAAGGCGAGCATCAGCCCCGGAACGATGCCGGCGAGGAAAAGCTTGCCGACCGAAACATTCGCCATTTGTGCGTACACGACCATCGGAATGGAGGGCGGAATGATCGGCCCGAGCACCGCTCCCGCCGCGATGACACCGCCCGCAAAGCCGCTGCCGTAACCGGCCCGTTCCATCGCGGGAATCAGCGGCTTCCCCGTCGCAATGGCATCGGCAACGGCGGAGCCGGAAATCCCGGCCATGGTCAGGTTGGTGATGATCGAGACATGACCGAGACTGCCGCGCAGGTGTCCGACCAGCGCCTGCGACCATTCGATCAGGCGCGCGGTCACGCCGCCACGATTCATCAATTCACCGGCCAGAATGAACAGCGGGATCTGTACCAACGCGTAGTAGTTGACCCCGTTCATCATGGTCTGCGGCAGCAGGATGGCATCGACTGCGCGTTCGGGCTTCGCCAGGATGCCCAGCCACGCCGACAGGACCATCGACAACCCGACGTCGACGCCTATCATGATGAGCAGCAGAAAGGCGGCGAAGAGAAGTGCGATCACCTAGATCTCCACACCTACCGCACGGCGCAGCACCCGCGCCAGCAGCGCGAGCGCCATCAGTGCGAAGCCGAACAACATGCCCAGCACCGGCACGGCAACGGTGGTATCGGTACCGAGAATCGTCTGGAGGGTGCCGACCTGGTAGAGTCGGATCGACTTCCAGAGAATGACTCCCAGCATCAGCAGCAGCAGGCCGTCGAAGAAGATGTAGGCAATCCGCCGTACGTGTTCTGGCAGATATTTGTCGACCAGTTCGACCCGGACTTCCACCCCCGCGCGCATGGCAAGTCCGAAGCCGATGAAGGTAAGCCAGACAAGCCCTACCTTGACGTACTCGTCGGCCGGCACGCCGCCCCAGACCGGCGTGAAATACCGGTCGACGAACTGCGAAAGCACGATGACCACCATCGCCGCCAGCACGACGGTGATCAGCGCGGCCGCCGCGCGCTCGATCAACGCGATGACCTGGCGCAGGCGCGTCAAATGCGCAGCCCGCGACACTGTGGACGCCCTGGATGAGCGCCCGCCGGACGCGCGCTACGCGACATTACTTGTTGTTCGGTAGCGCGCGGATCTGATCCACCATTCCCACAGGCCAGAGCTTGCCTTCCGATTGCTTGTAGGCGTCCTTGAGCGCTGCCTCGAACGCTGCGCGATCTGGCTTGCTCACGGTGACACCGTTCGCCTTGAAGGTGTCGAGGCCGTCCTTCTCGATCTTCTCGCCCAGTTGCGTGACCACCGCGCCACCCGCCCGCGCGGCTTCCACGAAGATCTTTTTCTGATCGGGATTGAGTGACTTCCACACTTCCTCGCGCATGTACCACGCGGCGGTCTCGTACATGTGCGCGGTCTCGGTCCAGTGCTTGGCAACCTCGTACCATTTGAACGAGATCGCCGCATCGACGCCGTTCTCGTGACCGTCGACCTGTCCGCGGCTGATGCCCTGATAGGTGTCACCCAGGCCCATGACCACGCCCTGCGCACCGAGCACCCCGACGAATTGCCGCATGCCATCGATCGGCGGGATGCGGATCTTCAGGCCCTTCATGTCATCGGGCTTGACCACGTCGCGCTTGGAGTTCTGCACGCCACGCGGCGTGCGCTGCCCATAGACGGCGAATATTCGCACGTTGGACTGGTCTGCCACGTCGGTGTACATCTTCTGGAAGATGGGACCGTTGGCGATTTCCTCAGCCGCCGCCTTGCTCTTGAACAGATAAGGCACGTAGGCGAGATTGAGCTGCGACCCGCCCTTGAGCACATTGGCGTTGCCGATGGCAAGGTAGGTCATGTCCACGGTGCCGGTCTGCAGCCCATTGATCAGCGCCTGGATATCGCCGAGTTGGCCATCAGGAAATACTAGGACTTTGAGTTGCCCGCTCGAGCGTTTCTCCACTTCCTCCGCGAATTTGAGGATGCCCTGGTGGAAGAGGCTTGTTGCCGGCCACGGCGAGCCGAGGCGGAACTGCCTCTGCTGCGCCTCTGCAGGTGATAGCGTCAGCATCGCCACAACGGCAACGCCGAGGGTGAAAGTGCGAAACTTGAGCTTCATGTTGCCTCCTGGTCGTGTCCGATGATGCTTGCGGCACGGATGCGCAGCGTCGGATCGTTGTCGTGGCGTTTCACCGCTTCCTGCGGCTTGGTAAATCCCGCCAATCTGGTATGATGATCACATAAGGACTCAAGCAATGTCAACGTCGTCAGCTACGCCATCACCGCCATCGTTGCCCGAGCCGATCCTGCGACGCAAATTGGGCGAGGAGGTGCTCGGCCGGCTGCTCGAGCGCATCCGCTCGGGACAATGGCCGATGGACACGCAGCTCCCGTCAGAGCGCGACCTGATGACCACCTTCGCCGTCGGCCGCCCGGCCATTCGCGAGGCATTGCAGGCGCTGGAGCGGATGGGACTCATCGCCATCACCCACGGTGAGCGTGCGCGCGTGGTCGCCCCCACTGCCGACAGTGTCCTGCAACAGGTCGGGGACACCGCGCGCCGCGTCCTCGAGACCTCGCCCGGCACGCTCGACCACCTGAAGCAGGCCCGGCTCATGTTCGAAGTCAGCATGGTCCGTATCGCGGCACAGCGTGCGACCGCAGCAGATATCCGACGCATCGAGGCCGCGCTCGAGGCGCACCGCGCGGCGATCCAGGAAGTTCCGCTGTTCCTGAAGCGTGACATGGAGTTTCACCGCACCATCGCCGCGATGACCGGCAATCCGATCTTCGCCGTGGTGTCGCAGTCGATGTTTGAGTGGCTGGAGAGCTTTCACGTCAATCTGGTCCGCGCTCCTGGCGCCGAGCAACTCACCCTTGCCGAGCATGCCAGGATCCTCAAGGCCATTGCCGCGCGCAATCCGGAGGCCGCGGCGCGTGCCATGACTGCGCACCTCACCCGCGCCAACAAGCTGTATCGATTGCTCGAGCCACCCGACGCAACCACGGGCAGTTCGCCGCCCAGGCGCGCGAAAAAGCGACTGTGAGCGAACGGATCCGCGCCACCTACTGGGTGGAGACCGCGCTGCCGCTGGAGGAAGCGGTCGCCACGATGGCAGGGGAGCAGTCGAGCGGAACGTTCGTCAGGGTACCGGGGCAGTCAGCCGCGCTCGAAGCCCGCGCCGCGGCGACCATCGCTGCAATCGAGCGGCTCGACTCCTCCATGGAGCCCTCACTGCCCGGTGCCGCGGTCTCGCGAACCACCCCACCGGTGTATCAGCGCGCCCGCGTGACGATCGAATGGCCACTGGCCAATCTGGGGCCGTCGCTGCCCAACCTGCTTTCGACCATCGCCGGCAATCTGTTCGAGTTGCACGCGTTCTCCGGTTTGCGTCTGCTCGACTTCGCATTGCCCGATGCGTTTTTCGAGCACAACCCGGGGCCGGGTTTCGGCATCGCCGGAACCCGCGACCTGTGCGCCGTCCACGGCCGTCCGCTGATCGGCACCATCGTCAAGCCATCGGTCGGCCTGGACCCGGGCGCCACCGCGGCACTGGTCGATGCGCTGTGCGAAGGCGGCATCGACTTCATCAAGGACGACGAATTGCAGGTCGACGGACACTGCTGTGGGTTCGAGGCCCGCGTCGACGCAGTGATGGCCGTCATCGACCGGCACGCGCAGGCGACGGGACGCAAGGTGATGTATGCATTCAACGTAACGGGCGATGTGGACGAAATGCGCCGGCGTCACGATCACGTGCGCGCCCGCGGAGGCACCTGCGTGATGGCAAGCCTCAACGCCATCGGGCTTGCCGGATTGCTGGCGCTTCGTGCCCATAGCGCGCTGCCGATCCATGCGCATCGCAACGGATGGGGCTATCTCACGCGCTGCCCGGCCCTGGGCTTCGACTACGTGGCGTGGCAAAAATTCTGGCGCCTCGCCGGCGCCGACCACATGCATGTGAATGGACTGCGCAACAAATTCTGCGAGGACGATGCCTCGGTGATCCGCTCCGCGCGCGCGTGTCTCGCGCCCATGTCGGCGATACCGGGCAAGGACTGCCGGGTACTTCCCGTATTTTCGTCCGGCCAGTCGGCACGCCAGGCACCGGCCACGTTCGCCGCACTCGGATCCGTTGACCTTATTCACGCCGCGGGTGGAGGCATCGTCGCTCATCCGGACGGGATCGCCGCCGGCGTCGCCAGCCTGCGCGAAGCCTGGGAGGCCGCCATGGCCGGAATCGCCCTGGACGACTACGCCCGCACGCGACCGGCGCTGTCGCATGCGCTCGACTTCTTTGGCCGCTGACCGCACGCGTACCGACACCGATGCCCAACGCCAACCCATCGCCTGAACCATGGCCGCATCGCCTGCTGTCCTGGTACGGCGACGACTTCACCGGGTCGACCGACGTGCTCGAGGTCCTGGCGCGTGCCGGCCTCGAACCGGTACTGTTCCTCACGACGCCGGATGCGGATGCGCTCGCGGGTTTTCGCGGCGCACGCGCGATCGGTATTGCCGGCCAAAGCCGGGCCAAGGATCCCGCCTGGATGGACGCGGAACTGCCTGCCGCCATGATTGCGCTCGCAGCACTCGACGCGCCCCTGCTGCTCTACAAGGTGTGCTCGACCTTCGACTCCTCACCGGCAGTGGGCTCGATCGGCCGCGCCCTGGACATCGGCCGCCGGGTCACGGGTGAACAGCACATGACGCCGGTGATCGTCGGGGCGCCGGCACTGCGCCGCTACACGGCGTTCGGCCACCTGTTCGCGGCCGACGGCGATGCCACCCACCGCATCGATCGCCATCCGACGATGGCGGCGCATCCGTTAACGCCGATGGGCGAAGCTGACCTGGCCCGGCATCTGGCGCAGCAGACCACACTCCCCACCGCGGTCTTCGATTTCGTTGCGCTGAAGGCCGATGACTATGCCGAGCGTTACGCCGCCTTTTCGCAAGGACCGGCGGCGGGCATTGTCGATGTGCTGGACGAAGAGACCCTGCAACGAGCCGGCGAACTTCTGTGGACGCACCGTGGCACAACTCGTTTTTGCGTCGGCTCCTCCGGCGTCGCGTACGCACTCGTTGCCTATTGGCGAGCCGCGGCCGCCATTGCGGTTGCCACCCCGCTGCCGCCGGCGGAAATCGTCCCGCAACTGCTCGCGGTGTCCGGCAGCTGCTCGCCGGCCACGGCGGCGCAGATCGACGAAGCGGAGCGCGCGGGCTACGCGCTGTTCCGACTCGACGTGGCCGCCGCCATCGATCACCGTCGCGAGCGCACGTTGTCGGCGTTGCAGGACGCCGCCAGTGCGGCCTGGGACGCCAGCCGCAATGTGCTCGTTCATAGCGCCCGCGGACCCGGCGATCCGGCTGTTGCAGAACTGCGCGATGCGGCGGCCCGGGCGGGAATCGCCATGGGAGCAGCAGGTGCGCGGGTGGGCGAAGCGCTCGGCACGGTGTTCCGCGAACTAGTCGCGCGCCATGCGCCGCGCCGCATCGCGATTGCCGGTGGCGACACTTCCGGCCAGGTCGCCCGGATGCTGCACATCGATGCGCTGTCGATGCGCGCGCCGCTGGCACCAGGATCCCCCCTTTGCGTTGGCCACGCCCGCGATCCGAAGCTCGACGGGATCGAGGTCGTGCTCAAGGGTGGGCAGGTCGGCGGCAGACATTTTTTCGAGGACACGCGTCACGGTCGCGCGTCCCCTACCTGGGGCGAAAGCCCCTCGAACGCGAGGAGAGTTGCATGACCACGATCACGATCATGGGTGCGGGCGGCAAGATGGGTTACCGGATCTCGTCCAATTTGGCCGGCGGCCCCTACCCGCTGCACCACGTCGAAGTGAGCGAGGCCGGGCGCGAACGCCTGACTGCACTCGGCATCGTCGCGCACGCGGATGACGACGTCGTCCGGCAGTCCGACGTGGTCATCCTCGCGATTCCGGACAAGTTGATCGGTCGCGTGGCGCATGCGATGGCGCCTAAGCTCCGGCCGGGAACGATGGTGATCGCGCTGGACCCGGCGGCGCCGTTCGCGGGCGAGCTGCCCAAGCGTGCTGATCTCGTGTATCTGGTCGCCCACCCCTGCCATCCGCCGATCTTCAACGACGAGACCTCCGCCGAAGCCAAGCGCGACTATTTCGGCGGGATCGCCGCCAAGCAACACATCGTGTACGCGCTGATGCAGGGGCCGGAGGAGGCGCAGACGCTGGGCGAAGACATCGCGCGGCGCATGTATGCGCCGGTGATGCGGGCGCACCGGGTGACAGTGCCGCAAATGGCGATCCTTGAACCCGTCCTGTCGGAAACTGTCGGCGCCACGTGCATCTCGGTGATTCGCGAGGCGCTTGCCGAGGCCGTCCGCCGCGGGGTGCCCGCGCAGGCTGCGCAGGATTTCATCGAAGGACACTTGACCGTCGAGATCGCGATCCTGTTCGGTCACCTGCCGGGCGCGCAGTTCTCCGACGGTGCCAAGAACGCCATCGAACGCGCCAAGCAATCACTCTTTCGCCCGGACTGGAAACGCGTCTTCGAGCCGGACGAGGTGACGGAGAGCATCTACCAGATCACGCGCTCGTAGCGTCGTCCCGGCATGCATGTTCATGTCCGCTCGACAGATCCGGCATGCCGAGCAACGCCTGCGCGGCGTCGATCTCGCGTTGGAGGATCGTGAGCGCATCGTGCACACCTCGTTGCCCGTGCGCGGCCAGACCATAGAGGTAGGCACGCCCGACGAGACACGCCCGCGCACCGAGATGCAGGGCCTTGAGCACGTCGATGCCGCGGCGGATGCCGCTGTCGAAGTAGACCTCGACCCGCTGGCCCACGGCGTCGGCAATGGGGGACAGTGCGGACAGCGACGAAACCACACCATCGATGTTGCGGCCACCATGATTCGACACCACGATCGCATCGGCCCCGATGGCCACCGCCCGGTGCGCGTCCTCCGGTGCGAGAATGCCCTTGATCACCAACGGTCCGCGCCACACCGAGCGTACCCACGCGGCGTCGTCCCAGGCGGCCGCGGCGGTGAACTGATTGCGTATTTCGCGCGCAGTGGCCGCGAGCTTGCTGCCGGCCGGTGCCAGACCCCGGAAGTTCGCCAGATCGAGCGGCGGCCCGACGAGCATGCGCAGCAGCCAGCGCGGATGCGCCGCGAAGTCCAACATTGTGCGCGGGGTAAGCCGCGGGGGCAACGCGAACCCGTTGCGGATGTCGCGTTCGCGCTGGCCCTGGATCGGCACATCCACGGTCAGGCACAACGCGCCGCAACCGGCGGCCTGCGCGCGTTCGACCAGCCGGCGATTGATATTGCGATCGCGCATGAGATAAAGCTGAAACCAGAAGCCGGGCGACCGCGCGGCGGCGACGTCCTCGATGGTGCAGGTCGACATGGTCGTCAGGCAGAACTCCACGCCCGCTTCTTCGGCTGCACGCGCGGCCGCACATTCCCCCCGCGGCCAGAGCAGCCCGCTCAATCCAGCGGGCGCCAGCACCAACGGCGAGCGATACTCACGTCCGAGTATCGTCGTGCGTTGCGAACGGTGGGAAACGTCGACCAGGACCCGTGGCGTCAGGCGATGCGCGTCGAGGTCGTCGCGGTTGGCGCGCAAGGTCAGTTCGTCGCCTGCGCCGCCATCGACGAAGTCGAACACTGCGCGCGGAAGGCGCCGGCGTGCCTGCACGCGCAGATCGGCGATGGTCAGCGCGAGGGGCATGGCGTGTTTGACTTGAATGGCGCGCGGCGGCGGGGTACACTTGACGGTATAATCATCATACCATAACGGTTGCAAGTCATAACAAGTGCAAGTCATAACCGTCGCAAGACACTGCATCACGTTCAACGCACACCGGCTGGAGGAGACGCTCATGCGATTCACCGCAACTGCAATCTCGCTGCTCATTGCCTGCAATCTTGCCATCTCGCCCGCCAGCACACAGGCGGCCGACTTCCCTGCCAAGCCGATTCGCGTCGTGGTCTCGTTTGCCGCCGGAGGCGGTAGCGACATCCTGGTGCGCACCCTGGCGAAGTCGATCGAGGTCAACAAGCTGCTGCCGGTGCCCCTGGTCGTCCTCAACGTCGACGGCGCGGGGGGCTCGATCGGTGCCCGGCAGGTCCGCAGCGCTGCCCCGGATGGCTACACCCTGCTCGCCTCGCACTTTGCACTGATCAGCGCGGGCGCCACGGGTGTCGCCGATTTCGGCGTCGAGGCCTTCGAACCGGTGGCACAGATCGCGTCGAGCTGCCTCGTATGGGCGGTGCGCGACGATTCGCCGTACCGGTCACTCAAGGAATTGATGGCAGCCGCGAAGGACAAGCCCAACACCATCAGCGAGGCCATCAACATCGGCGCCGTTGTGCACATCACGTCGTGGATCACCACTGACGCCGCCGGTGGCGCGCGCATGCGCTATGTCCAGTCGGGCGGCGGCGCGAAGCGTTTCGAAGCACTGTATGGCAAGCACGTCGACGTGGCGCAATTCTCGACTGCGGAATACGCGGCATTCCGCGCCAAGGGACTGCGCGCACTGGCACTGCTGTCGGACAAGCGACATCCGGACTTCCCCGACCTGCCAACGGCGCGGGAGCAGGGCATCGACGCCATCGGTTGCGTCAGTGACTGGATCTTCGCCCCGAAGGGCACGCCTCGCGAGGCGATCGCCACGGTGGCCACCGCAATCGAGAAGGCGCTCAAGGATCCCGAGGTGCTGGCCTTCTTTAAGAGAGATTCACGGGATATCACCTTCATGACCGGCCCTGAGCTGAACGCCTCGATTGCGCGAGACGCCGCGCTCATCAATACGGTGGTGATGCGCCACAAGGAAGAGCTGTCGGCGCTCAAAGGCAAGTAGGCGCGGGCTCGCGCATGGTCCCGCACGCCTTTCCGTGGTCCCGCGTGCTGCTGACCGTGGGCCTCATCGTCGTCAGTGTCGCCATGTACGCAAGCGTTGCCGGTATGGGCCGTGGCATCTACGAGCCTCTGGGGGCAGGCGCCCTGCCGCGCCTGCTGAGCGTGAGCGTTGGCGGTCTGGCCTGCGTGTTGTTGTTGCAGGGCCTGCGCGATTGGCAGCGCGCCGGGCCGCTTGAGGTCAACACGGGCGAGCGCCCGCAGTTCCTGCTTGCGGCGCTGTCCTGCATGCTCACCCTTGGTTATGCGGCAGTGATGACCATGGGCGGCGTCGGCTTTCGCGCGGCGACCTTCGCGTATGTGCTGACCCTGGGCCTGCTCCTCAGCCGCTGGCGCGTTCGCACCCTTCCCGCACTGCTGCTGGCCGCCGGCATCATGAGCTTCGGCGTCCATTACCTCTTCACCCGCGTACTGGTCGTGGACTTGCCCTGAGGGCTGCGGGCAAGCGAAACCAGAGCAACATGCCCGACTTACTCCCCGCGTTGCGCGATTTCGTCGCGTTCTGGCCGCTTGCCTACCTGTTCCTGGGGACCACGGCCGGAATCCTGGTCGGCGCCATTCCAGGGTTGACCGGCGCCATGCTGATCACGCTGACGCTGCCGCTCACGTTCTACATGAGCCCGCCGAATGCGATGATCCTGCTGGTGTCGATGTACGTTGGCGCCATCAGCGGCGGGCTCATCACCGCGATCCTGTTCCGCATCCCCGGTACGCCCGCCTCGGTGATGACCACCTTCGACGGCTACCCGATGGCCATATCGGGCCGGCCGGGACGCGCGTTGGGGCTTGCCATCGGGTCGTCGCTGTGCGGCGGGCTGATTGCGGGCGTCTTTCTCGTCTTCCTTTCCCAGCCACTGGCCGAACTCGCCGCCCGCTTCGGTCCCTTCGAGTACGCGTCGCTGGTGCTGATGGCATTGGTGCTGATTGCCACGATCAGCAAGGGATCGCTGGTAGCGGGATTGCTGTCGGGTCTTTTCGGCATGATGGTGGCGATGCCGGGCTTCGATCCATCATCGGGTCAACTGCGCGTGACATTCGGCTTCGAAGATCTCGCCAGCGGATTCAATCTGCTCGCGGTGCTGATTGGCGTATTCGCCGTCAATCAGGTCTTCGATGAGGTGCTCTCGATCGGTCGCACCTGGGAGGTCATCGACATTGCGAAACAGCGCGTGTGGATGGCCTGGTCTGACTATCGCCGGCAGGCCGGAAACATCCTGCGCTCGTCGCTGATCGGCACCTGGATCGGAATCCTGCCGGGCATCGGGGCTTCCGTCGGATCGATCGTCGCCTACTCCGCTGCCAAGAACGTGTCGAAGACGCCCGAACGATTCGGCACCGGCGTGGACGAAGGCATCGTGGCATCGGAAGCCGCGAACAATGCCACGGTCGGTGGCGCACTGATTCCGCTGCTCGCGATGGGCATTCCGGGCAGCGTGGTGGACGCGATCCTGCTCGGTGCCTTCGTCATCCACGGCATGCGGCCGGGGCCGCTGCTCTTCGACCAGCACCCGCAGATCGTGTACACCGTGATCAACGCCTATCTCCTCGCCTGCGTCGCGATGTTCGTGATCATGACCGTGGCCACCCCGCGCATCGCGCGGCTGATGGGCGTGCCGCGATACCTGTTGCTGCCGGTGGTCGTGGTGTTCTGTGTCCTCGGCGCGTTGGCGATCAACAACCGCATGTTCGATGTGTGGGTGGTGCTGGCCTTCGGCGCCGTCGGTTTCCTGATGGAGCGCGCCGGCGTTCCGCTCGGCCCTTTCGTCATCGGTCTCGTGCTCGCGCCCATCGCGGAGGAATCGCTGCGCTCCGGCCTCATGGCTTCGGCCGGCAGCTACCTTCCCTTCGTCACCCGACCGTTGTCGCTTGCCTTCGTCCTGGTCGCGGTGGGTCTTTTGCTGTGGCCGTTCTGGCAGGACCTCCGGACCCGGCGCCGGCGGCCCGTGAATGCGCCGGACCCGTGATGTCTGTCCCCGCGTTGACGCCACCCGTGGTGGCAATCCTGCATCCGTTTCCCGAAACAATCGCGCGGATCGTGCGCACCTCTGCCGGCAATGGGCTCGCCCTGCGCTTCGCATCCGCGGCTACCCCGGAAGCGTTGCAGCGGGCCATCGCGGACGCCGATTACGCGGTGGTCTACGCCACCCCGCTCACCCGCGACATTCTGCATGCGGCGCGTCGCCTCAAGCTCATCCACAAATGGGGCGTGGGGGTCGACAACATTGACCTCGATGCCGCGCACGAGCTCGGTGTGCCTGTGGCGCGCACCACCGGCCGCAACGCGGGCACCGTGGCCGAACTCACCATCGGGCTCATGCTCGCCATCACCCGCCACATCGTTCGCGCCGATGCCGGCACGCGCACCGGCGGCTGGCCCGTGGATGCCTTGTGGTTATCCGCTTCGTCGCTGGCCGGCAAGACCGTCGGTCTGGTGGGCTTCGGCCACATCGGCCAGGCCGTCGCCAGACGCCTGGCCGGCTTCGAATGCCGCGTGGTTCATGCGCGCCGGACCGAAGCCGGGACACCCGCCTCGGCACCATCGAGCTCCGCGCTGCCGCTGCATGAGCTCCTCGCTAGCGCGGACATCGTGAGCCTGCATCTGCCGCTCACCACGAGCACCCGCCATCTCATCGACCGGGCGGCGCTTGGCCTTATGAAACCATCCGCTGTCCTGGTCAACACGGCGCGCGGCGACATCGTCAATGAGCAGGACCTGATTCGTGCGTTATCAACGGGCACGATCGCCGGCGCCGCACTCGACGTGTTTGCGCAGGAGCCCGTCGATCCCGCCAATCCGCTGCTCCGGATGGACAACGTCGTCGTCACACCGCACATGGGCGGCAAGACACGAGACAACCTGGTGGCGCTGGTGGCGCACTGGGCACGCAACCTGCAACAACACGCAGCCGGCGTGCCGATTCCGGCCATCGACCTGGTTTCAGCGGCGTAGTACCGGCCGATTCACCACGCGGTCTTGCGCCTGCCCGGCGCGGCGGACGAAAGTGCCGGGTCCTGTGTCAGCCAGTCCACGGTCCACTCGTTGTACAGGTGATCCTCGGTCGCCGCCATCCAGCCCACCATGCGCCGGCGCAGGTCGTCGAGCACGGGCTTGGACGCAGGGTCTTCCGCCAGATTCACGAGTTCGTGGGGATCGACCCGGTGGTCATAGAGCTCGTCGATGTCGTTCGGGTGATAGACATAGGCGTGGCTGTCGGTCGTCAACAGCCGCATGCTGTAGAGCCCCATGTGACTGCCGTGGAACTCGCAGTACGCGTCCCGCGGCCAATCGGCCGGCGGCTGCTGGCGAAACAGCGGCAGCAGGCTGCGGCCATGACCGGAGGTGGGCGCGCTGCCCGTGGCGACCTCGCGTACGGTCGCGGAAAGGTCGAGCAGGTGATGGACGAAGTTCACGTCGCGGCTGCCCGCGGGGATCCGTCCCGGCCACCGCACGATCAGCGGCACCGAATAGATCTCGTTGTACATCGTGTAGTCCTTGTTGCAGATGCCGTGCGCGCCGATCGTGTCGCCGTGATCGGTGGTCCAGATCACCAGCGTGTCCTGCGCAATGCCCAGCGTCTCGAGCGTGTCCAGCACGCGGCCGACCTGATCGTCAATCAGGGTGATCTCGCCGAAATACGTGGCAACGAGCGGCTGCCAGTCGCTCCAGCGCATGGTGTCGGTGCGCCAGTGCCGGCGCTTCATCCGGTGCACCGCCGGCTTGCCGGACAGCGTGTCGTCGGCGTTCGGCCATGGCGGAATCGACGACGGATCGTACATCGATTTGAAGGGCTCGGAGACCACGTTGGGGAAGTGCGGCCCGTGGAAATCGAGGCGAAGGAAGAACGGCGCGCCGCCCACCCTGGCATAGCCGTCGATGAGGTCGATCGCCCGATCTGCCAGCCACGCGGTTTGCGACGAGGCCACCGGCGCGGGATCAACCTCGGCGCGCTGCACCGTGTAATCGAGCATCGCATCGGGAATGGGGATGCCCTGCCCGCGCCGCCAGGTCATGTAATCGCCAAGCGAAAAATAATCGTCGAAGCCGAAGTCGAGTGGCGAGTCGTGATGGCTCACATGCCACTTGCCGACGTAGCCCATCCGGTAGCCCGCCGACTTGAGCGCGGGCGTGACCACGTCTGCCGAGGGCGCGAGACTCTCGCGGATCGGATGCAACGCGACGTTGGTCAGCACCTTGTGCGCGTGCGGATAGACGCCGCTGAAAAAGGACGCGCGCACGGGAGAGCAAAGGCCCGTGGGGGTAAACGCACGATCGAAGGTCATGCCTCCCGCGGCAAGCCGATCCATGTTCGGCGTTCGGCAGATCGGACTGCCATAGGCGCCGACGGAGTCCCGGCGCTGCTGGTCGGAGACAATCATCAGGATGTTGGGGCAACGCATATGGCATCCGTACGAAGGACAGGAACTTGTGGTCTGGTGAGCATACCATTGCTACGTCGTGCAATCGCGAGGGGTTGCACGGAAATGAGGGGTGACCGTAGAGCAAATGGCGATCAACCGGTCGCGGTCGCGCTCGCGCCCCATGAATGAAAAGCGCCCGGCTTGAGGCCGGGCGCGGGTCAGTGTGGGTAGGTCAGGCGATACTTGGAAGGGTTACCTCATGCATCGTCCCGCGATGCGCTACCCGCTTACTTGGCCGCGAAGCAATACAGGTAGCCTGCGCCGCCGGAGAGCTTCAACTGGTCGAGACTGCATCCGCGCGACAGATGGGACGAATTCCATGAAGTCGCGTCCGCGATCGTCGCGGTGGGAAGGCCCGCCCGGTCGATGTGGCCGACCATCGCCGCGCCGTCGCCGCTCTTGGTCCAGTTGCCGCATGTCGAGTCGGCCGTTCCCGGAATGGCGGTGCCCTGCTTGGTCGATCCCGTCAGCACGTCGTGTTCGTTCGGCGTTTCGCCGCGCCCCTTCACCACCTCACCTTTTTCGGTCAGCGCCGTCTGCTTGGTCAGGTTGTTGTCGGCATGCAATTCGCCGACGTTGGTGGCGATCACGACACCCTTGGCGTTGCGCCACGGCCCCCGGCCGATCCGGTCCTTGGCGTTGACCGCAGGTGTCGATCCCGACGGCGTCGCGCTCAGGTAGGCGCGCCACGTGCGGTTGCCCATGCCTGCCGCCGCCGCCAGCTTCTGGCAGTGCGCGTCGGCACCTGTCAGGCCGCCGAAGTCGGCACCTTTGCCGCCACCCGTGCTGGTGACAAAAAAGCCGGTGCTGTTCTGCATGGCCATCGAACTGCACCCTGCCAGCGCCATCGCGCCGACGACGACACCCAATTTAAATTGATGCATTGAAGCTCCTCCTGGTTGTGCCCGCATGGGCGCGGGTTCTGGGGTCCGAACATGCGGTCCGGGGATTCTATTCCATCACCGTGCACGCGCTACGCTATCAGCGCAGCGCGAGTTCCACGATCACCTGGTCGGGATCGTCAGGGTCGTCGCGCTCCACGAACCCCAGCGCAGCCGTGAAGCGCAGCATATTGTGGTTGGCGCGCAACACAGTGCCCACCAGCCGTTGCAGGCCTTTTTTCTTCGCCGCAGCGATCAGCGCGCGCATCAGTCGGCCGGCAATACCGCGGCGATGCCAGGCATCGGCCACCACGACGGCGAACTCGGCGCTTTCGAGGTCCGCCTTCTCGATGTAGCGTGCGATGCCGACAATGCTCTCCCCTTCCGGAGTCGTCGGGTCGGGCAGCAGCGCCAGCAACGCCAGCTCGCGGTCGTAGTCCACCTGCGTGAAGCGCACCAGCATCGCGGGGGAGAGCTCGTGCAGCCGGTAGAAGAACCGGAAGAAACGCGTCTGCTCGGAAAGCGAAGCCACGAAGCGGCGCTCGAGATCGGCATCCTCGGGTCGGATCGGCCGGACCAGCAGGTGCGTGCCGTCGGGCAGTTCGATCTGCGACTCCAGTTCGCCGGGATACGGATGGATCGCCATGTGGCGATAACCCGGTGCCGCGCGCGACTCGGGATCGACGCTCACCCGCGCCGATACGATCTCGAGTCCTTCCGGCGTCAGCACGATGGGATCGAGCGCGAGCTCCTGGACCCACGGCAGCGCACAGGCAACAGCCGAGAGCCGCAGCAGCAAGGGGATCAGATCGGCGTGCGGCGCATGGATGCCGGCAGCAGCCAGCAGGTCGCCCGCAAGGCGCCGGTTGAGCGGCGGCAGCATCACCGCCGCCAGGCGTTGCACCGGCAACGCCTGCATGCTGGCGCCCACGGCGATCACCGGGCCGAACGCGGGGTCGGTCGCCAGCGTCACCGCCAGCGCGCCGATCGTCCCGGCGGGTGACGTGCGTTGCACGACTACACCCACGTCCCATCCGGGCGGGGGTGTCTTCAACGCGCGCGGCAACCACTCACCCCATTCACGCGCGAGCGCGCGACCGTTGACGATGGCCTGGCTCGCGTTGCCACTACTGCCTTCCAGTTGCAGCGTCAGCGGGTAGTGCAGTTTGCGCGCGGCTGCGCGCGCTTCGGCCAGCGTCTCCACCACCACGCAAGGCCGCAACGCAATGCCGAACGCCTGCAGCAACTGCTGCGTCTCGGCTGCCGGCAACGTCTGCCAGCGCGCATTCGCCGCGCGTTCGCGCAATTGCTCGGCAACGGCAAGGTCAGGCGGTTCCGGATCGTGCGTGGACGCGGGGACTTCGAGCAGCCACTCCTGGTTGCGTTTGTACGCGGCGAGGAATGCGAAGGCATTCACCGCGTTCTCGGGCGTGAAGAAGTTGGCGATGCCGCCGGATTCCAGCGCGGCATGCACGCCTTGCCGGTTGAGCGCACCAAGCCAGGCCGCCAGCACGGGCTTCGTCGAGCCGCGCGCGACACCGGCCACGGCGTGGGCCGATTCCAGCGCGCCGATGATGGGGCGCGGCACATGCAATACCAGCACGGCATCAACCCCGCGATCGGCCAATGTTGCCGCGACCGCGGCAGCCAGCCGCGACGGCGGCGCATCGCCACGCACATCCACGGGATTGCTGCGCTCGATCTCCGGGGGCAGCAGCGCCGATAACGCATCCACCGTGGCCGGCGCGAATTGCGCGAGCGCCACGCCGGCCGCCGCCGCGCCATCGGCGGCCAGCAGCCCCGGGCCACGGCCGTTGGCGACGATGGCGAGCCGGTT
>JBBQEY010000038.1:0-20567 GCA_038321425.1 Burkholderiales bacterium
GTATTCCGCCTTGAAGCTGCGGCCGACGACATGCGGGTGATGCCACAGGATCTGGGCATAGAAGTCGCGCCAGATCAGCTCGGACAGCCACGTCTGCGCGCCCTCGCCGTCACGCTCGAGCGACAGGCGGTGCGCGTACGCAGCCAACTCGCGGATCGAGACGGTCCCGAAGCGCAGGTGGACGGACAGGTACGACGGACCCTTCACCGCCGGAAAATTGCGCGCATCACGGTAGGCATCGATGCGCTGATGGAAGTCGCGGAACAGTTTCGATCCGCCGTCCATGCCGGGTTCCACGCCAAGTGCTGCGAGGTTCGTGCGCGCGAAGCCCATCGCTTCGAGCGAAGGTATCGGCGACGCATCCGGCGCCGGCACCAGCGCGCTCGCATATGTCTCGACCGGATAGCACTTGAGATGAAGCGGTGTCAACGTGCGCAGCCACGCATTCCTGTACGGCGTGAATACCGAGAAGGGCTTGCCGGCCTGCGTCATGATCTCGGCGCGCTCGAAGATGACCTGGTCCTTGCTGGTGTGAAAGGCGATGCCGCGATCAGACAGCGCATGGGCGACCGCGGCATCGCGATCCTGCGCGGCCGGTTCGTAGTCGTGATTGGCGAAGACTGCGTCAACGTTTAATTGCGCCGCCAGTGCGGGGATGGCGGCGCGGGCCACCGCATGCCGGACGATCAGCCCGCCGCCGCGTGCGGTGAGTGCGGCGGCCAGCTGTACCACCGATTCCCAGATGAATTCCACGCGGCGATCGTGGGGATCGGGAAGGGCGTCGAGGATCTCGCGGTCGAACACGAAGACGCAATGGACGGTGCGGGCGCGGCGCAGCGCGTGGTAGAGCGCTGCATGGTCGAAGTCGCGCAGGTCGCGACGGAACCAGACCAGTGCCCGGGTGTAGTCCGGGGCGGCGGAGCGTGGGGAGGAGGCGGACATGGACAAAGGCGCCGGTAAGCGGTCTGATTGTGGCGTACCCGCCATACGTTTACAATTCGACGCCATGGAAGATTCCGTCAATCTCACCGACCACTTCCTGATCGCCATGCCGGCCATGGCGGATCCGCGGTTTGCGCATACGCTCACCTATGTATGCGAGCACAACAAGGACGGTGCGCTCGGCATCGTGATCAACAAGCCGATCGACATGACGCTCGAGGCACTGTTCGAGCAGATCGACGTGCCGCTCGCCGACAATGTCCTGCGCGTTGCTCCCGTGCATTTCGGCGGTCCTGTCCAGGTGGATCGCGGCTTCGTCCTGCATCGGCCGCTCGGCAACTGGCAGTCCACGCTGGCGATCAGCGACGACATGGGGCTCACCACGTCGAAGGACGTGCTGGAGGCCGTCGGCCGCGGCGACGGGCCGAAGGATGTCTTCGTGTCGCTGGGCTATGCGGGCTGGGAGGCCGGGCAGTTGGAGCAGGAATTAGCGCAGAACGCGTGGCTGACCGTCGCCGCCGACGCCGACGTGCTGTTTGACCTGCCGGCGGCCCGCCGGCTGCCCGCCGCGATGCAGCTCCTGGGCATCGATTTCTCGCGTCTTTCCGAAGACGTCGGGCACGCGTGATCCGCGTCCGTGACGCGTCCCCCTGCCACAGTACTGGCATTCGATTTCGGCACCCGGCGCATCGGCATTGCCGTGGGCAATACGCTGACCAACAGCGCCCGCGAACTCACCACGATCGACGAGCCGCGCGACGAACCGCGCTGGGCGGCGATCACCCGGTTGATCGCGCAGTGGCAGCCGCAGTTGCTGGTGGTGGGCCTGCCGGTGCACGCCGATGGCACGCCGCACACGATGACCGCGCAGTCCGCAGCGTTTGCGCAGCGGCTGCGCACCACGTTTGCGTTGCCGGTCGAGGCGGCCGACGAGCGCCATACGACGCAGGCGGCGCAGGGCGAGATCGAGGCCGCAGGCGGTGGCCGCGCCGCCCGCGCAGCGCGCGATGCGGTGGCCGCGCGCCTGATCCTGCAGGGATGGCTCGATGAGCACGCCCGCGCCGATTCCTGACGCCGAAGCCCTGCTGCTGCGGATGGCGGAGCGCATGCGCGCCGCCGTGGCCTTCGATGCCGCATTTGTCGGCATCTACTCCGGTGGCGCATGGTTGGCGGAGCGGCTCGGCGCGATGATCCCCGGCAACCATCCGGTGGGCTTCATCGATGTCTCGTTCTATCGCGATGACTATGCGACCACCGGCCTCAAGTCCAACAGCCGCCGCACCGAGCTTCCCTTCGACGTCAATGGCGCCACCATCGTGCTGATCGATGACGTGCTCTACACGGGCCGCAGCGTGCGCGCGGCGATCAACGAGTTGTTCGACTTCGGGCGGCCGGCGACCATCGAGTTGGCCGTGCTCGTCGACCGCGGCGGCCGCGAATTGCCTTATGAACCTACCTACTGCGGCGAACGGCTGACGGTGGCCACGGACCTTTCCATCGTGCTGTCGCGCGACGGCGAGGTGCTGCGGCTGGCGGCTGAGCCTGTAGTGCGATGAGGTTCCATTGAGCGCCATGCGCAACCCGCAGCTCGATGCGCAAGGCGCGCTGACGCACCTGCTGACGCTCGAAGGGCTGCCCGCCGACGTCATCACGGGCATTCTCGACACCGCGGAGCCCTTCGTGTCGATCGCGGAGCGCGAGGTCAAGAAGGTGCCGCTGCTGCGCGGCAAGGCGGTGTTCAACCTCTTCTTCGAAAATTCGACGCGCACGCGGACGACCTTCGAGATCGCTGCCAAGCGCCTGTCCGCCGACGTGATCAACCTCAACATCGGCGCGTCGTCGACCAGCAAGGGCGAGACGCTGCTCGACACCGTCGACAACCTCGTGGCGATGGATGCCGACATCTTCGTCGTCCGCCATGCGCAATCCGGCGCGCCGCACTTGATCGCGCAGCACCTCAGCGCGCACGGCCGCTCGCATGTGCATGTGGTGAACGCCGGCGATGGGCGCCATGCCCATCCCACGCAGGGCCTGCTCGACCTCTACACGATCCGCCACTACAAGCGCGACTTCCGCAACCTTACCGTGGCCGTGGTGGGTGACGTGCTGCACTCGCGCGTCGCGCGGTCGCTGATCCACGGCCTCACCACGCTCGGCACCCCGGAAGTGCGCGCCATCGGGCCGAAGACGCTGCTGCCGGCGCAGGTGGAGGCGCTGGGCGTGCGCGTGTTCCACGACATGCGCGAGGGCCTCCGTGGCTGCGATGCGGTGGTGATGCTGCGTCTGCAGAACGAACGGATGAAGGGGGCGTTGCTGCCTTCGGCCGGCGAGTATTTCAAGCACTACGGCCTGACGGAAGAAAAGCTGGCAATGGCGAAGCCCGACGTGATCGTGATGCACCCGGGGCCGATGAATCGCGGCGTGGAGATCGATTCCGCCGTGGCGGACGGCGCGCGCAGCGTGATCCTGCCGCAGGTAACGTTCGGGATTGCAGTGCGGATGGCGGTGATGAGCATCATCGCGGCGAACGGATGACGGCCGCAGGGCCGCTGCAAGGCGCCCCCCCCCTTCGGGGGCGGCGCGCAGCGATGCTCGGTAGGATCACGCGGAGCGTGCGCCAATGAAGATCGCCATCAACAACGGCCGCCTTATGGATCAAGCGAGCGGTCTCGATCGTGTCGCATCGCTGTACGTGGCTGCGGGCCGCATCGTCGCTGTCGGCGCCGCGCCGGACGGCTGGAGCGCCAATCGTGCGATCGATGCCACGGGGCTCGTGGTTGCGCCCGGATTGGTCGACCTGGCGGCGCGGCTGCGCGAACCCGGCTTCGAATACAAGGCCACGTTGGAATCCGAACTCGGCGCTGCGGTGGCCGGCGGCGTCACCAGCCTCGCGTGCCCGCCCGATACCGATCCGCCGCTCGACGAACCGGGTCTCGTGGAAATGCTCAAGTTTCGCGCGCGCTCGCACAACCAGGCGCGCGTGTATCCGGTGGGTGCGCTCACCGTGGGCCTGCATGGTACGACACTTACGGAAATGGGTGAATTGTCTGAAGCCGGCTGCGTCGCTTTCTCGCATGCCGACGTGCCGCTGATGGACAACCAGCTGCTTCGCCGCGCGATGCAATATGCGTCCACGTTCGGCTATCGCGTGTGGCTGCGGCCCGGCGACCCGTACTTGAGCCGCGGCGGTGTCGCGCATGACGGCGAAGTGGCCACGCGCCTTGGCTTACCGGGCATTCCAGCGATTGCGGAAACCATTGCGCTTGCCACCATTCTCGCGCTGGCCCGTGAGACGGGAGTGCGCCTGCATGTGGGTCGGCTATCCGCCGCGGGCAGCGTGCAGATGATCCGCGAAGCTAAAGCCGGCGGGCTCGCGGTCACTTGCGACGTGGCCATCCATCACCTGCATTTGTGCGACCTCGACATTGGCTGGTTCGATGCCAACGCGCACCTCGTTCCGCCGCTGCGCACGTCGAGCGATCGTGCCGCGCTGCGCGCTGGCGTCGTGGACCGCACCATCGATGCCATCTGTTCCGATCATGCGCCTGTTGATGACGATGGCAAGTTGGTGCCATTCGGCGAAGCCGAACCCGGTGCGACCGGATTGGAGTTGCTGTTGCCGCTGACTCTCAAGTGGGCACAGGAAGAGCGCGTGCCGCTGCCTGCGGCGCTGCGGTGTATCACCGGTGCGCCCGCCGATATCCTCGGGGTGGAGGCGGGCTCGCTGGCGCTGGGCCGGCCGGCGGATCTTTGTGTGTTCGATCCAGAGGCGTGGTGGAAAGTCGAGCGCGGCGCACTCAGGAGCCAGGGCAAGAACACGCCGTTCCTGGGGCTCGAGGTGCCGGGCCGCGTGTGCTACACATTGGCAGGTGGGCAGATTGTCCACGAAGCCTGAGCCCGGCGCGGGATTTGCTGCCGCCGTGACGCCGGTGACCGCGCAGACGATCACCACGTCCAATGCGGGCCTTGTCGCTGGCAACATAAACGTGCCGAGCAGCGACGGCTCGATGCCGGCCTATCGCGCGATGCCGGCCACCGGCGGCCCGTTTCCGCTGATCCTTGTCGTGGAGGAAATCTTCGGCGTGCACGAGCACATCAAGGATGTGTGCCGGCGCCTCGCCGCGAACGGCTATTTCGCGATCGCGCCGGAATTGTTCGCGCGGCAGGGCGATGCATCGACGTACACCGACATTCCGCAACTGCTTGCGGACATCGTTGCCAAGGCGTCCGATGCGCAGGTAATGCCCGATCTCGATGCTGCCGTGGCGTGGGCTGATTCAACCGGCAAGGCGGATGCCACGCGACTGGGCATCACCGGATTCTGCTGGGGCGGCCGCGTCGTGCACATGTACGCCGCGCACAATCCGGCGGTGCGCGCCGCCGTGGCGTGGTACGGGCCCACGGCGCGGGCCTATGCGCCCGGCGACCGGACGGCGCTGGACGTGGCGGCACAGATCAGCAGCGCGATGCTGGGCCTGTACGGCGGCGCCGACGGCGGCATTCCCAACGACACGGTGGAAAAGATGTTCGCGGCGCTGCAGGCCGCAGGTAACGCGAAATCGGATTTCGTGATCTATCCGGCTACGCCCCACGCGTTCTTCGCGGACTATCGGCCCAACTATCGCAAGCCGCAGGCCGACGATGCGTGGAACCGCATGCTGGCGTGGTTCAAGGCGAACCTGGCCTGATCGCGGTGCGCTAACGGACTGCCCCCGTGCCCGGCATTCCCGAGCTCGTGCAAACGCTAAAACGGCTCGGGCCTCACCGTGGGTTGCACGCTGGTGGCCCTGCTGGAGAACTACCAGCAGGCGGACGGCTCCATCGAGGTGCCCGAGGTCCTGCGGCCGAATATGGACGAACAGAACCTTATTGCGCGTCCGCCCGTCCGGGCCTGGACGACCCGTCCGGCACGTCGCCCTGCGTGCGTCCGACGCGATGCTGGCGCGGGCCGCGCTTATCGCATCGGAACCTCCCAATGCGAATAATCACCTTCCTGTTGTAGACGACGAATCTTCTCGACTACCATGCGGTGCGTGCTGCCCCGTGGCGGCGGGCACCGGCCTAGGGTGCCGGTCCCGCGTCCGCGCATGCCGAATCCGCGCCCGCGGCGCGGCGGAACCGGCCAGCACGACTCACCCAACGGGAGGCGCGATGAATGGTTGGCGTCGGTACCTGATTTGCGGTCCCAGCCGACTCACCGAGCGCGATGGCGCCCACGTCGCTACGCAGCGGCCCAAGGGATCTATCGGCAGGCGAGCATCGCCCCGGGCCATGACGACGATGGCGGTGGCCGTCCTTGGGGCGATTTTCCCGGTGTCAGGCGTCCACGCGGGATCCGGATTCGAATTGCGCTCGCAGAGCGCCACGACGCTCGGAACGGCGCAGGCAGGCATGACAGCGGGGGCTGCGGACCTCACGACGATGATCTTCAACCCGGCCGTGCTGGCGTACGGGACCGGCACCGAGGTCGCCATCGGGCTAACCGGGCTCTTCACCAGCGTGCAGTTCGCCGGCACCGGCGCAACGACGCTGATCGGTACGCCGATTCCGGGGAACGCGGGCGGCAACGCCGGCACTGACGTCGCCGTGCCCAACCTCTACGTGGCCGCCGACATCACGAACGCGATCCGCTTCGGCCTCGCGGTCGCGCCGCGCTTCGGTCTGGGCTCCTATTGGGCAAGCGGCTGGGTGGGGCGGTACTACGCTCTCGACAGCGAGCTGACGACGGTGGACATCGTGCCGTCGATGTCATACAAGGCGAGCCCAGCGCTGTCGTTCGGCTTGGGCGTCGATGTGCAGTACGCGAAGATCAAGACGTCGAGCGCGATCGACTTCGGCACCATCGACCAGGTCCTGACCGGCGGGGCGTTCGGCGGCGTACCGGCGGGCAGCGACGGGTTGCTGTCGTCGACGGCCGATAGCTGGGGCGTGGGCGTGGTTATCGGCGTGCTGTACGAGCCGCGGCCGGGCATGCGCATCGGCTTCGACTATCATTCGCGGATCCGGCAGAAGCTGCGCGGCGACGCCAGCTTCAATACCGGCGGCCCGGTGGGCCAGGGCGTCGCGTTCGTGTCCGGGGCCTTCTCCAACACGAGCTTGAGTTCCACGCTGGACATGCCGGCGAGCGCGGCGGTTGGGGTCTATCACGAGCTGAACGCTGACTGGGCGGTGATGGCGGACGTGAAGTGGACCGGATGGAGCTCGCTGCAGACGCTACAGGTGTCGTTCGGCAATCCTGCGCAGCCGCCGGTGCAGACCGCCTTCGCGTGGCGCGATTCGTGGTTCGGGGCCATCGGCGCCCGCTATCGTGTGAACGACAGCACGGCACTGCGCTTCGGGGCCGCGTACGACCAAAGCCCGACGCGCGACCAGACCCGCAATCCGATCATTCCCGACTCCGACAGCTACTGGGCGACCCTCGGGCTCGAATACCGCTTCTCGCCTCGGGTCAAGATGGATGTCGCCTACGGCCACGTCTTCGCCCGGGACGCGTCGATCAACCTGAAGGCGTCGGACGCGGACAACGCGTTTCGCGGCAACCTCGCCGGCACCATCGGGGACAGTCACGTCGACTTCCTGGCGGTGCAGTTGGTCTACCGGTTCTGACCGGGGCGCGGCGCAGTCCGGGCGCAATGTGAAGCGAGCCGGCGCCCGTCGATGAGCTCCGTCAAGACCAAGGTCGCGATCATGGGCGGCGGATGCGGCGGCGTGTCTGCGGCCTTCTGGCTGTCGTCGACGCCCGCGTTGCGCGACCGGTTCGAGGTGACCGTCTACACGCGCGGCTGGCGTCTGGGCGGCAAGGGTGCGAGTGGCCGCGACGTGACGTGCGCTCAGCGCATCGAGGAACACGGCCTCCATATGTGGATGGGCTGCTACGAGAACGCGTTCCGCACGCTGCGCGCCTGCTACGACGAGTGGCAGCCGCCGAAAGGCAGTCCGTTCAAGGCGTGGACGGATGCATTCGCGCCGCAGCTGCAGGTGACGTTCATGCAGCTCGATGGCGATGCATGGACGCCATGGAATTTCACGCTTCCGCGGCGCGCCGGCACGCCGGGCGACGGCGCTCCGCTGTCGTGGGCGGACCGTGCGCTTTGCGTCGCCGAGTGGCTCGCTACGCATCTGGGTAACCGGCCATCCGCAGCAAGCGGCAGTATTCCCGCCGAGGCGCCATCCCCATTGGGGCATATCGCGGCCATCGCCGTGCACGCGGGGATCAGTCTGGCCACGTGGCTGCTGGTGGGCATCCAGCTCGTGCTGGCAGGGATCACCCGCGGTCTTCGCGCCGTCCGGCGCTTGCCGCCGTGGTCGCGCTTGCTGATCGTGGCCGACCTGGGGCTGACCATGGCGATCGGCATCGCGCGCGATATCCTGCCGTACGGCGTTGCCGGCTTCGACCGCGCCAATGCGTTCGATTTCCGCGAGTGGCTGGCGCGGCACGGCGCGATGGACATCACGCGCGCCAGCGCGCCGGTGCGCGCGCTCTACGACTTGGGCTTCGCCTACCCGGGCGGCGATGCGACCGACTTCGCCAACGGTCGCGGCGCGGCCGGCGTCGCCTTGCGTTTCCTGTTCGAGCTGGGGCTTGGGTACAAGGGGGCGCCGCTCTGGAAGATGTGCGCCGGCATGGGCGATGTCGTGTTCGCACCGATGTACGACGTGATGAAAGCGAGGGGCGTGCAGTTCCGGTTCTTCCATCGCGTCGCAAGGCTCGACGTCGCCGCAGATGGACGCGGCATCGGCGCCATCGTCGTCGAGCGGCAGGCCGACTTGAAGGGCGCGGACTACGCGCCACTGGTCAACGTGGGCGGTTTGCGTTGCTGGCCGTCGCAACCGCTGTGGGACCAGCTAATCGACGGAGACACGCAGGTCAAAGAGGGTGTGGACTTCGAATCGACATGGGACACGCACTCCACGGGCGCGCAGACGCTCGCAGCCGGTGTTGATTTCGATGTCGCGGTCGTGGCGTTTCCGCCCGACATGATCCGCATCGTCGGCGCGCAACTCGCTTCCGGCAGTGTTGAATGGAACCGCATGATCGATGGCAGCGCGTCGGTCGCCACGCAGGCATTCCAGCTGTGGATGCGGCCCACGCTCCAGGACCTCGGATGGGGCGCCGGACCCACCGTGCTGTCCGCCTACGCGGCGCCTTTCGACACGTGGGCGGACATGACGCACCTGCTGCCGCGCGAGGGGTGGACGGGCGCCGACATCCCCAGGTCGATCGCCTATTTCTGCGGCGCGATGCCGCTGCCGCCGACTTGGCCCGCCGATCCGATCAAGGCCGGCGGCGACGACGTCAAGCGCAACGCCGCCCAATGGATGCGCGACAACGCCGGCACCCTCTGGCCGGGGAGCGGCCGGAAAGGCGCCGAGCCCGATCCGGAACTGGTCGTCGCGCAGTACTACCGCTGCAACATCGATCCGTCCGAGCGTTATGTGCAGACACTGCCCGGCAGCGTGCAATACCGGCTGGCGCCCGGCAGCCGGACGTATGCCAACCTGTTCCTGGCCGGCGACTGGACGACGTCGCGGTACAGCAGCGGTTGCGTCGAAGCGGCGGTCGAGTCGGGCATGCTCGCCGCACAGGCCATCTGCGGCGAGCCGGCGACGATCTACGGGCAATGAGCGGCGCGGGTTCGCCCCGCCGGGCACGGCGTCAGACGCTGCGCGCGATCTCGGCGCCCGCAAGCGCGTCGAAATCGAAATTTACCCACGCGCCCCAGTCGAGCGGCAGCGTCGTCGACCCCGCCGTCGCGGTCTTGCCGAGGAAATTGGTGACGATCGGATGGCTGTCGCACGTCGTTAGCTTGAGGCTGAAATTCCCGGTGTGCAGACCGCCGCCGCCAAACGTTTTCAGGCGAACCGGCGAGTTCACCAACGCCTGGTAACAGGCGCGATCGGGTGTCTGCGAATCGCGGAACTGCTTCAGCGCGATCGACGGAAACTTCGGCGTGGGCGAACTGAACGGGGCCGGCACGCTCGTCGCAGGCACGCCAGTCAGCCGTCCAATGATCTCCTTCGCCGCGGCGTTGAAGGTCGTCCACGTTGAAGCGGTGGACAGCGCTGTGGTTCCGGTGAGCTCCATCAACGTTCCATCGCGGCCCGAGTTCAGCGGATTGAATGTGTCGAAGAGGACGGTGGACAGCGTGAACTGCGGCGTCGCGGCGCCGGCAGCCGGGAAGCCTATTTTGCCCAGGGCTTTCGACCAGCCCCAGACCTCGCGTCCGGTGACCATGCCGATCGCGTAATTGATGAAAATGTACGGAGACCACATGACGACGCGGATCTTGGGCAGCGTTATTTGGCCGACCTGGGGAAGCTTCGTCTCAAGCAGCGGAATCCACAATGCGCATTCGCGGCCGGGAAACCAACCGATTGCCTCGGCGGATGTCGTGCATTCGTCGATGTCGAGGAACGTGATCAGCGCCGCGTCGACGAAGCTCGTGTAACGGAGCCTGTTGCCGAACTCCGCTTTGGCCACAGGGTTCAGGAACTGATCGGCGAGCGCCTGCGCCGCGACGCGGCTGGCGGCAATGCCGAACAGATGCATCGTGCCACCGGTGAAGACCCCGGGAGGCTCGCCGCACGACGAGCCACAGCCGGTCCATGAAAGGTATTTGGGCAGCGCCATAGCATCTCTCCTAGATCAGCAATTGGGATGGGGAAAGCGTGAGGAAGTCGTAGCCGACGATGTCCATCGGCTGGCCTGTAATCGCTCGCGCCGCCGCCATCCCGGTCATCACCGAGCCCTCGACGGAACTCGTGTTGCACCCGCTGCGCGCCGCCTCGCCGGCGATGAACAGGTTGACGAAGGCGTGGCCGGTAGGCCCCAGCCGAAACGGCGTGCTGCCCGCCGGTGAACCCACGCAGCATTCGCCGGGACCAACATTCACCCTTATGTACTGCGCATCGAGGCGTAACGGTCCGACGCGGTTCTGCGGGTCGTACAGAAATTTCCACGCGAACGAGACGCCGTCGCGCGCCAACGGCCATGGCGCGCCCGCCGATCGTTCCAGCCAGTCGACGACGGTCGTGCGCAGCGCGGCCTTCGCGGCGACGGGCGCGTTGGTGTTCGTCGTCGGCTCCTTGTAGAGCTGCGTGGGGAACGCGCCGCAAAGGTAGTGCAGCGACGTCGGCTGCGTCGGATGCGGCTGCGTCTCGAACGCCAGCACCTGCGTCATGTCGGCCCATACGCTCAACGGCTCGGGCCCCGCCACCGTCGCCGCCTTGCGCATCACCCAGCCGAGCTGCGCGGTGGGGACGTCGCACCACAGCTGCACCGATAGCGTGGGGACGACCGGAATGTGGTTGACGTAGTCGGCGAAGGACTGGCTCGCGTTGATGAGTTCCGCGCACATCCCGACCTCGGCGTTGAGCGGCTTGTACGCGCCCAGCGGAATGGCGAGGACGACGTCATCGAAGTCGACTCCGCGCTGCAATTGCTCGGCCCCCGTTGCAACCGTACACCAGTGGCTTTCGAAATCCACACCGTCCTGCTGCATCTGGGCCCCGTTGGTGAGCTGGCCCCAGTCCGGCTCCGCGCCCCAGCACGCGAATCCGTTCTGAGGGAACGTCGGCGCATAGACACCCGCCGTTACGTCGGCCTGCCGCGCCAGGTGTATCGTCTCGACGTTCGCCTGGTCGGGGGACAAGGCGAGGCTCGTCACCTTCCGGAAGAACTTGAACTGCACGCCCGCCGCCTTCAGCGCTTCGTACAACGGCGCGATGACCGCCTCGCCCATTCCCGCCTGGATTTCCCACAGCATGTCGCCCTTGTACGTGGCGACGAGGCGCGTCAGGACGCCCACGGCAGTGCCCGCCGCGTACGACGGGCGGGCGGGGTCACCTTCCTCGTACTGGAACGCGGTATCGTAAAGCGCGCGGATGATGCTCGATTCGGCGACGATTTGCGGATCGGCGCCATGGCTGATGAGCCATGCGCGGAATTCGAGGTTGCCCGCATCCAGCGCTTCGAAGGGCTGGTCGGGTATCAGCACATCGTCGATCACACCTTTGATGAATGCTTCGCCGATGTCCAGCAGCTGTTCGACGATGCTGACTGTCGCGCCGGGCAGCGCAGCCACCGCCGGCGACGCATTGAACGAATTCTTGAGGTGCGCGAGCAGTTCGATGACCGCCTGCGGATGCTTCGGCCCCGTCTTCGGATCGGTCTCGAACGCCTTGGCCCACAGGTTCGCGGACTCGACGATGCCGAGGAACGTCTTCTGGGCGGCGCTCAACTCGCCGAGGAGCGCGGCGGCCTGCGCGCCCATAGGCAGTCCGAGGCCGGCAGCGGCGCCGAGGAGTCCCTTCGCGAGGCCCGCCAGGCCCGGCCCCGGTGCCCCCACGGGTATCGAGAAGTTGAGGCCGAGGTCTAGCAGTGCCTGCCGCAGGAGCTCCGTGAGTTTCTGGATCACTTCCCACAGCGTCAGCTGGAGGCCGCCCTGGCCCGGCGTGAAGGCATTCGACGGCCAGGTGATCGGCCAATAGATCCAGCCGGCGGCGGTCTGCACGCCGATGGGCGTGAATGGCTGCCGCTTGACGGCGTCCGTCCACTTCTGGAAGCGCGCGGCCACCGGGCGTGACACGTAGATCTCCTGCAGCATCCGGAACGCGTTGTCGTAGCAGCCGAACCACACGTGCAGGCCGTGCTCGATGTTGCGGCCCGACGCGTCGCGGCCGCTCGCGATCTTGCCGCCCAGCCGCCAGCCCATCTGGTAGACGGTGACGTCAAACTGCGCGCGCAGCGCGGGCGTGCGGCTTAACTGGTACGCCGCGCTCAACCCGGCGATGCCGCCGCCCAAAATCGCCACTTTTTTCTTAGCCATCGTGTCGCCCCCCGTTGAGTTCGCCAGATGCAAGTCACACGCGCTCGAGATCGGCGTCGAGCGCGCCTGCCGTCCGCGGGCAGTGAAGTTGTCGCCATGGTGCCCACATGACGCCCAGGCGCTGCAAGATGGCCGCGGCCTGCCGCTCGTGCTCGTCGCGATCGGTCGCTGACCCCGGCATCGCCGACAGCGCGAAATGGCTCATTGCCTGCTCGAGCGGCAGGCCCATGCTCTGCGCGTCGGCGAGGGCCTCGCGATAGCGCGCTTGCAACTGCCGCGTGCGGCCGCGCGCGGCGGCGAGATGTCCACGCAGCAGTGCGGCGCGCGGCCGGCAGATGCGGTTGCGCGCGGCGAAGCGTTGCGCGGATTCGCACGCGACTTTCGACAGCGCCAGTAGTTCTTCGCGCGTGCGGCCGACGCTCGCGGGTCGGTCGGCCAGCGCGAGCATCACCTCGGCGATGCACGGAACGCTGAACAGCAACGCGCCGGCCATCGCCGGCGACCCCTGCACGACGTGCGCCAGGCCTTCCTCGGCGGATCGCAATGAGGCCGGATAGTCCTTGGCCTCGAGATGGGCGGCCGCCGCGATGCCGTCGCACAGCAGACGCTCCGCGGGGTGCAGGCTGCCGTCGGCGGTTGCGGTCGCCAGTCGCGCTAATGCCAGCGCGGGCGAACGGCCGAGCAGCAAGTCGAGCAGTGCGCGCGCCGCGAGCGCCCAGGCGCGCACCTGTGCGCTGTCGATCTCCTCCGCCTGCTCGCCGAATACCCGCAGCGCGCAATCGGCACGATCGTAATGGCCGGTGGCGACCAGCCGGTAGCCATCCAGCACCAGGCAGCACTGGTAGCGATAGCGGTCGCCCAGGTTCTTCCAGATCTCCGCGCCGCGAGCGCTGTGGACGCCCATCTGGTGCCAGTCGCCGGTGTGGAACGACTGGACGCAGGCGAGCAACTCTGCGAACCCCTGCGCCGATGGCGAGCCGACAGTGACCGCGAGTTTGATCGAGCGATCGCGATAGAAGCTCGCCCACTTCAGCATGCCGACCGCCGATAGCCCGAGCGCGAGTCCGCCCGACGCATTGACGATCTCCGGCAGCGCCGCCGCGCGTTCGGCGCGGTTGAGCGAAGCCAACGTACCGTGCGCAAGGCGCAGCGTGTCGTTGGTGAAATACGCGTGCTCGGCGAAGCGCATGTAGATGTGCGCGGCCAGGCTGTCCCGTTCGCGTGCCGCGCCTTGCGACTGCGAGCGGATAACGCCGGTGCGCCGCAGCGCCTGCAGTGCGGACTCCCGGGCGAGCCCAAGCATCAGCTGCGCACGCGCCACGGGCACGGGAATCCGCTCCAGTGCGGCCAGGGTCTTGTAGTGGCCGTTGGCTTCGGCAAAGCGGGTCAGTTCCTGACAGGCGTCCGCGCGTATCCGCGCGCAGCGCGCAAGCGAGGGCGTCGGCAGCCCGATTTTGTATTCGGCCGCCATCCGGTCGACCCGTACGAGGTGGTCGAGAGCGTCGTCGTTGGCATAGCGCTGTACGGCGAGGTCCGCTGCGTCGATCCGGAACGCGATCGCGCGGTCGGCCTCCGCTGCACGCTCCCAGTGCTCGGCCAACGCCGCCATGTGCGGGGCCAGCGCACCATCGTATTTTGACTCCAGAAACTGCGCTATACGCCGATGCAACGGCCGCCGCTGCGCGAACGGCAGCAGGTCGTAGGTGACGCCATGGATGATGCCGTGCCGGAACGCGTAGCTGCCCTGGGGCGCGCCACTGGTGCGGCTCAGGAACCCTGCATCGATCAGCTGGTCGAGTATTTCGTTCAGCGATTCGCCACCCGCGATCGGCGGAAGGATCTCGCGCACGGTGTCCGTCTCGAAGACGCGACCCACGACGCTCGCGACCTTTATCGTCAGCTGTCGGCCCGGCGAGAGCCGATCGACGCGGCTCACGATCAGGTCGCGCAGCGAGTCCGGCGCCCTCATCGCCGACAGGTCGGACGCCGCCAACCGGCACCGGCCGTCCTCGACCTTCAGCACGCCCTGGTCGCGCAGATCGAACAGCAGTTGCTCGGCGAAGAACGGCAGGCCCTCGGAGCGCTTCTGGATGTAGTCCACCAGCTGCGCGGAAATCCCGGGGATCCCGAGGCGCTCGCTTACGATGGCCTTGATCGCATCGCGCGACAGGCGGGGCAGGCGCACTACCGGATAGGCGGAGGCCAGCAGCGCCCTGACATGCGCGGGCGAGGCGTCGTCGACGGGCCGCGCCGCCACAACCGCGAGTATCCGCGGCACCCGGCGCAGTAGCGCGGCGAGCACGTGCGCCGACGATGCATCGAGCCACTGCAGATCGTCGAGCAGCAGGACGATCGGCATCGGCGCCGCGCGTTCGCCTGCGATATGGACCAGCAGGTCCTCGATGCCGGCCAGGCGCGCCGGACCCTTGATCTCGGGCGCGAGCCCCCGATCCGGCAACTCGAGCGGCAGGATGTCTTCCAGCAGCGCTGCGCGGGTCGCAAGCGGATGGTCGCGCAGCACTTCCACGAGCCGGGTGCGCATGACCGAAAGGGCGGGGGCGCGCGGATCGTCCGGGCGGCGCAGCAATTCCTGCAGGACCGCGCGGAACGCGAAGTATGCCGTCGTGCGCTCGATGGGCGACGTGGCTATCGCAATTGCCGCGCATCCATGGGCCTGCGCGATCCCCGCGACATGGGCAAGCAAGTGCGTCTTGCCGGCGCCCGGCTCGGCTTCGATGGCGGCGAGGCCGCCGTGGTTGCTCGCGAGGCCCGCGACGCGGATGGCCAGCTGCTGCAACTCCGCTTGGCGCCCGAACACCACGCCGATCCCGGCCGTGACGCTCGAGGGCGACGGGGACTGCTCGCGTACCCGGCGGACGCGCAGCGGCTCAGCGCGGCCCTTGACGAGGATATCCTCGGCTGCGGAAAAGTCGGTCTCGCGCGCGACCGCGCGCGCCGTGGACTCGTCGCAGAGCGTCTCGCCGGCCGCGGCCTGCATCAGTCGCGCCGCATACGACATGACCGGACCGGTGCTCATGTACTCGCGGCGGAACGTGCTGCCGACGTCGCCGCAGAACGCGTTGCCCGTGGTGATCCCGATTGCGGCGTCGATGCCGATCGCGGCCAGCGCCGGCCGGATACGCTGTGCCGCCACCACCGCCAGCAGCGCGTTGTGCTCCTGCGCGAATGGCGGCAGTCCGCACGCAATCTGCACGACGAAACCTTTGTCACTCGCCATCACGTTGGAGATTGCGACACCGAGCGGGCGCGTCACCGCTTCGATCCGGCGTACGGCGTCTTCGATGCGAACGGCGACGTCCGGCAACGTGGTGTCGAGCCCGACCAGGTTCACGTAGACCACGGTCAGCTTGCGGAACTCGGCGATCCATTCGGCCTGGCCGGCGGCGATACGGTCGGCGATCACGCGCGGGACGAACGGCCGTACGCGCGCGCCGATCGCGGGTTGGCTTGCCGCAGGCGTCGGCAGTGGGCGGGCGGGACGTGGCACGGCCCCATCCATTGCTAGTAGCTCACGGGCGCCGCACGCCGCGGGGGTCAGCGTTGCCGCCACGCCCAGCCAGGCGGCGGCCGCGTCGCTCACAATGATCTGGTCGGGGTCACCGCGCAATTGCGCGTTGCCCAGTTCGCGGATTGGCGTGCCGTCGGCGACGAAGAATGCGCGACCGCTGCGCTCCGACACGACGATGAACTGAATCACGCCGGCTACGAGTGTGATCCGGTGCCGCAGCAGGACCCCGGGTTCGGGCTGCCAGTCGCGGAACTCGCGCTGCGCAATCATCGCCGCGGCCGCCGCCTGCGCCGCTTGGAGGTGCCGATCGGCGCCGTCATCCCTGGCCTGCCACAGTGCGATCACTGCGTCGCCGTCGATGCGCACGGTGTCGCCGCCGCAGCTCGCCACGATCTCGATTACGCGGCCGAAATACCGGTTGAGGATGGCCGCCAGCCGCTCGGCGCCATCGTCGCCCATTTGCGCGAACTCGTCGGTCAGCGCGGTGGAGGCCACGATGTCCACGAACAGGACGATGCCGTCGAGACGGGTGCAGAACGCTTCGTCGCCGCCTTTGCGGCGTGACAGTTGGGTGACGAGCAAGTGTGGTGCGTATTGTTCGAGCAACGTCCGTCTCCACCCACAACTGGCGTTGCGTTGGCCCGCCGCCAACGACCATTGCTGACCGTGCCCCTCTAGGATGGACCAACTATCGGAAATCTTCCAGCGTTGACTGTAAGCTGACGGAGATTAGTTCCAACGCCACTTCCATGCGCATTCCGGGCCGTCGGGAACGGTCAGTCCGGAGTTTCATGTCGCAGGAACCTGAAAACCTGACCAAGGTCGCGACGCCTCCCTGCCTGGGACCACCTGAGCGGCGGTCGTTTGCCGCACAGGTGGTCCCAGGCACGAACTGTCCCTAAGCGGCAGCAGCGCCCAGGCATAGCGCGCGGCGCGGCGGTGATCATCGAGTGGCAACACAGCAACTCTCGATGCAACCTCAATGCTTGGCGCCACGGACCGCGGCCAGCCTCACCGGCCGTTTCGGAAAGAATGCGCAGCGCTTCGCGGAAAGCTTGCTCGACGACGGGCTGGTGAACATCCTTGCCACCGACGGGGACAGCGCCAAGCGGCGCGCGCCGCTGCTTGCCGAAGGATCCGCGGCGGGCGAGCGCAGGGAGGGGACGCAGGAAGCGCAGCGCATAGTCGTCGCGCGGCCGCAGGCCGGTGTTCGACAACCGGGCGCATGCGGAGGTTGCGCTGGTGCCGGCACTGCGGGAAGGTTTCGTCGCGCCATCTCCGCCGGATTGGTTCGCGCGACTCCTCGGGCGTGGCTGAGTCGAAGCGAAAGCAGGCGCGTTCGCAGATTTGCGGCTCGATCAGGTCGCCGCACAGGACTACAGCCAGGAAAAGGGTCCGGCGATGGCGCCCGCGGCCGTGTACCGCGAAGTGGCCGTGCTTGCGGCCATCACAATCGTTGTCTTGCCGGTCACCGTTACTGACACCGCCGCGGCGCGGTACCGACGGCGCGGGGTCTAGTGTCGAACGCGTGAATCCGCGCGGCGTCTGAGAATGCGCGCCCGCTGCGCGCTACTTTGTTCGCGACACGCGTCCCATCAGGAAGAATTCATCATTGGGCCGCATGCCGATCAGGTTGGCCATCCGGTTCGACAGCGCGAAGAATGCGGCAATGGCGCCGATGTCCCACGCGTCCTCCGTTGAGAACCCGTGGACGGCCAGCGTGGCGAAGTCCTGGTCGGTGATCGACGGACTGTCCACCGCCACCTTCATCGCGAAGTCGAGCATGGCGCGCTGCCGTGGCGTGATATCCGCCTTGCGGTGATTGACGGCTACCTGATCCGCGACGAGCGGATTCTTCGCATAGATGCGCAGGATTGCGCCATGCGCGACGATGCAGTAGAGGCAATCGTTGGCGCCCGACGTGGCCACGACGATCATCTCGCGCTCCGCCTTGGAGAGGCCGCTTTCCTTCTCCATCAGCGCGTCGTGATATGCGAAGAACGCGCGGAACTCCGCCGGCCGATGGGCCAGCGTGATGAAGACGTTGGGGATGAAGCCGGCCTTTTCCTGCACGGCAAGGATCCGCGCGCGTACGTCCTCCGGCAGGTCGGCGAGGGCGGGAACGGGGTAGCGGCTGATGGCGGGCGGCGTCATGCGCGGGAGTTTAGCAGGGTGATCCCGGCGTAATACAATGGCGGTCGCACCGGCTGCCGCTGTCCTGCGCGCGCGCCTCCGCATCCCTTTTGAGGTTCCCATGCATTCAGTTCGTCGTATCCGCGCGCTGTTCGCCGCGCTCACGTTGTTGTCCGTCCTGCTGCTGCCGGCCGTTGCGACGGCCACCGTCGTCCGCCTGACGACGCCACTCGGGGCCATCGATGTCATCCTCTACGACGCCACGGCGCCCCGGACGGTGGCCAATTTCCTCTCCTATGTGAATGCGGGCGCGTATCGCAATTCCTTCGTGCATCGCAGCGTGCCCGGCTTTGTCATCCAGGGCGGCGGTTTCGTCTTCGACGACGCCACCAACAACATTATCGACGTGCAGAAGGGCCCCGCGCTCGCCAATGAGTTCAGCGCCAGCCGCTCGAACAGGCGCGGCACGATCGCGATGGCCAAGCTCGGTTCCGACCCCAACAGTGCCACGTCGCAGTGGTACTTCAATCTCGTCGACAACAGCGCCAACCTCGACAACCAGAACGGCGGCTTCACCGTGTTCGGCGAAGTGAGCGCCAGCAGCATGGCGGTCGTCGATGCCATTGCGGCCCTGCAGCGGGTGAACGCAGGCGCGCCATTCGACGCGCTGCCGATCATCGGCACCATCAACAATGGTGTGGTCACGAAGCCGAATCTCGTGATCGTCAGCGCCGCCAAGGCCGTCACCACCGACTACCAGGGCCTCTGGTGGAATGCGAACGAATCGGGCTGGGGCATGAGCCTGACCCAGCACGGCGACCTGATCTTCGCGGCGATCTACACCTACGATGCCGCGGGCCGGCCCACGTGGTACGTGATCACCAATTGCCCGGTCACGGCCACCGGTTGCACCGGTGACATCTATCGCGTGAGCGGCGGCACGGCGCCGACGATGCCATGGGCGGGTGCCGGCCGCGTGCTGACCAAGGTGGGAACCGGAACGCTGACGTTTGCCAACGCAAGTGCCGGCACCTTCGACTTCACGATCGACAACGTCGCGGGATCGAAAGCCATCACCCAGCAGATCTTTGCAGCCGCCGGCGTGCCGCCGAGCGTCAATTACACCGACCTCTGGTGGAACAAGAACGAGTCGGGCTGGGGCGTGTCGCTGACACAGCAGTTCGGCATCATCTTCGCCGCGTGGTATACCTACGATGCCAACGGGGAGCCCGTCTGGTATGTCGCCACCAACTGTCCTGTCACCAGCACGGGTTGCAGCGGCGTGCTCTACCAGGTCTCCGGCGGCGTACCGCTGACCGCGGTGTGGAAGGGGATCAACCCGCCGGTTGCCGTGGGCCAGGTGGCTTTCGATTTCGCCGATGCCGCCAACGGCACGATGACCTACACGATCAATGGTATCCAGACGAGCCGCGTGATCACCCGGCAAGTCTATTGATGAAACTGAAACTCACGCGGTAGATCAGGTCGTTGGCGGTACGTAGCCCTGCGGCATCTCGGCGCCACCGCCGAAGAAATGCTTTTCCATCTGCTCGGCCAGCCACTTGCGCGCGCGGGCGTCGGCCAGGCTCAGCCGATTTTCATTGACCAGCATCGTCTGGTGCTTGAGCCACGCGGCCCACGCTTCCTTCGAAACGCTCTCGTAGATGCGCTTGCCGAGTTCGCCCGGGTACGGCGGGAAATCGAGTCCTTCGGCCTCGCGGCCGAGCTTGATGCATTGGACCATGCGGGCCATCGGGATCCTCCTTACAACGGTTTGCGGTACACGAGCGACTTGCGCTGGAAATTGTAGAGCGACTGCTTCTGCTGCGGCAGGTCGGCCACGGCGCCGGTGCGAAAGCCGCGCTCGAGAAACCAGTGCGCGCTTTTGGTGGTGAGCACGAAGAGCTCGGTAAGACGCAACTTGCGGGCGCGTACCTCGATCTCGCGCAGCAGCGCCTCGCCGTAGCCTTCGCGGCGGAAGTCGGGCTGCACCGCCAGTGCGGCCAGTTCGCCGATCTTCTCGTCGGGAAACGCATAGAGCGCGGCGCAGCCGACGATGTTGCCGTCGTACTCGGCGACGACGAAGCGCTCGATTTCCGATTCGAGGCGTTCGCGCGAGCGGCGCACCAGCACGC
>JBBQEY010000039.1:0-20233 GCA_038321425.1 Burkholderiales bacterium
CTTAGCAGGAGGCCGAACGCAGGATAGAGCACGCCCGCTGCAATCGGCACACCGACGAAGTTGTAGATAAACGCGAAGAAGAGATTCTGGCGGATGTTGCGCATCGTCTGCCGGCTCAGGGCCTGCGCCTTGGCGATGCCGCGCAAGTCACCCTTCACCAGCACGATGCGCGCGCTTTGCATCGCCACATCGGTCCCGGTGCCCATCGCGATGCCCACATTGGCTTGGGCCAGCGCGGGCGCATCGTTGACGCCATCACCGGCCATCGCAACGATGCGCCCCTCGGCCTGGAGCGCCTTGACCTTTTTGTACTTGTCTTCGGGCAGCACCTCGGCTTCGACGTCATCGATGCCGAGTTGTCGGGCGACGGCCGAGGCAGTGATTGCGTTGTCACCCGTTAAAACGACGATCCGGATGCCGGCCTCGCGCAACGAAGCGATGGCCTCGGCTGTCGATGCCTTGATCGGGTCGGCGACGCCCAACGCTCCTGCGGGCTTGCCATCGACGCCAATCAGCATCACCGTCTGCCCCTGTTCGCGCAGTGCCTTGGCCTGATTGTCGAGATCAGCAACCATGATTCCTGCATCGGTCATCAACTTGGCATTGCCGAGCAGCACCGCCTTGCCGCCGATTTCTCCGCGTACACCTTTGCCGGTGACGGATGAAAAGTTTGCGACCGGTTCCAACGTGACGCCTTGCTCCCTGGCGTGGTCGAGAATCGCGGCGGCCAATGGATGTTCGCTCATCTTCTCGAGGCTCGCCGCGAACTGCAGGACCTGATTTTCGGTGAATCCTGGCGCAGCGATGACCTGCTGAAGCCGCGGACGGCCTTCCGTCAAGGTGCCGGTTTTGTCGACGACCAGCGTGTCGACTTTTTCCATGCGCTCCAGCGCCTCGGCGTCCTTGATCAGCACGCCGTCGCGCGCGCCGCGACCCACACCGACCATGATCGAGATTGGCGTGGCGAGGCCCAGCGCGCAAGGACAGGCGATGATGAGCACTGACACGGCGACGACCAAGGCGTTGGCCATGGCGGGCGGCGGACCCATGACGGCCCAGACGATGGCCGCTACCACGGCAATGGCCATCACCGCCGGCACAAACCAGCTGGAAACCTGGTCGGCCAGTTTCTGGATCGGTGCGCGCGAGCGGCTTGCCTCGTTGACCATCTGGATGATTCGCGCCAGCAGCGTATCGGCGCCGACCTTGTCGGCACGCATCACGAACGACCCCGTCTGATTGACCGTGCCTGCCGAAACGCGGCTGCCCTCGTCCTTGGCTGCCGGAATGGGTTCGCCGGTGATCATGGATTCGTCGATGTTGGACCGGCCCTCGACCACGGCACCGTCCACCGGCACCTTGGCGCCGGGCTTGACCCGAAGCTGATCGCCCACCTGTACCTGGTCGAGCGCTACCTCTTCGTCGGTGCCGTCGGTGCGCACGCGCGTAGCGCCGGCGGGGGCGAGTTCGAGCAACGCGCGGATGGCGCTGTTGGTCTGGGAGCGGGCGCGAAGTTCCAGCACCTGTCCCAGCAGGACCAGCGTGATGATGACGGCGGCCGCTTCGAAGTACAGCGGTGTCATGCCGCCGACTCTGAATGTGTCGGGCAGGCTTGCGGGGAACAACAAGGCGACCACGCTGAACACGAAGGCAGCGCCGGTTCCCAACGCGATCAGGCTGAACATGTTCAGCTTCCACGTCATGAACGAGCGCCAGCCGCGAACGAAAAATGGCCAGCCACCCCAGAGTACAACCGGCGTTGCGAGCACCGCCTGCAACCATGCGGCGGCCGTCTCGCCGAGACGATGCGGCAGGTTCAGTCCGGGGACAAACTCGCTCATTGTCAGCACCAATAGCGGCAGTGAAAGCGCGACACTCACCCAGAAGCGGCGTGTCATGTCGCGCAGTTCGCTGTCGTCCTCGGTCGCGGTGGCCTCCAGCGGTTCCAATGCCATCCCGCAAATGGGGCAAGCTCCCGGCCCGATCTGCCGAATCTGCGGGTGCATCGGGCAGGTATAGATCACGCCAGGTGCTGCGGTTGCGGAAGGGGGCTTCTCCGGTACCGTGGCCGGCTTGGGGCGCAGATACCTGGCCGGGTCGCCCCGGAATTTGGTCATGCACCCCGGGCTGCAAAAATAGTACCGCGCGCCCTCGTGTTCGATCATCTTTTCGGGGTTGGGCAGAACCACCATTCCGCACACAGGATCTGTTGACTTGGTCACTTCGTCACCTCGATTACAGCCGGCGGCCGGAGTGAATTACACCATGTTATGGCGCATCGTCTTGGTAACGGTCAACAAGGGGCCGTGCGCCCCCGATCACACGGTGACGAGTACGGGCGGTCGGCGCCGTTCAGGAACGAAGTGTCAAACGATCCAGGGACGCCAGCAAGCCGACGTAGTGATGCAGCGGCGGTGTCGGCTTTTCGGGAATCTTGGCGAGGTCATCGAACTGCCGCAGCCGGATTGCATCGCGTGCAAAGGGCTGCTCGATGAAACGCGCGGCTTCGCGCGCACCGAATACGCCACCCTGAAGTGCAAGACTCGCCCTGGAAGTGGAAGAGAGACCCTTGACGTACCCGGCATCGATCGCGCAAAGATACCGTTTGGCATCCACATGCAGGCGAATGGGTTGCAGTACAGACGCCGGAAACACCCCTCGCAGGAAGGGCAGCGCTACAAATTGATGAACGTCGTCAACCGCCGGATCCGGATCGAGATCCGTAAGGAGATGGCCGAGGTCATGCAGCAGACAGGCGACCACCAGGCTCGTGGGGCTGCCGTCCTCTTCGGCCAGAGTGGCACACTGTAGTGCATGTGCAGTTTGCGTGACGCCCTCGCCTCCATACCACTCGCCGCCCCGCGTTTCAAACAACTCGACGATCTGATCAATGGTCAGTGCCATGCCGGAGCCTGCAACTTCATACCAGGGCCTTGCGGATTCGCGCTGATACAAGATCGATCAGGCTGACGGTGACGATAATCAACAGCAACACAGCGCTCGTCTGTGCATACTGGAATCCGCGAATGATCTCCCACAGGATCACGCCGATGCCACCGGCGCCGACCATGCCGACCACCGCGGCCGAGCGCACGTTGGATTCAAACCGGTAGAGCGTGAACGAAATCCAAAGCGGCAGTACCTGTGGCACGACACCGTAAATGACTTCCTCGAGCTTGCTGGCACCGGTGGCGCGGATGCCTTCGACCGGCTGCGGATCGATCGCCTCCACTGCTTCCGAAAACAGCTTCGCCAATATCCCCGTCGTGTGAATCCATAGCGCGAGGACCCCGGCAAAGGGTCCCAGCCCGACTGCCACCACGAACAGCATGGCGAACACCATTTCGTTGATCGCACGCGCCGCATCCATCAACCGCCGCACCGGTTGATGGATCCACCACGGGGTGAGATTGGACGACGACAGCAACCCAAGCGGGATCGCGCTGGCGACGGCAAGTGCCGTACCCCAGACGGCGATCTGCAGCGTGATGACCATCTCGTCGACGTAGATCCGCCACTGGCGGAAGTCCGGAGGAAAGAAATCCGCCGCGTACTTGGCCATGTTGCCGGCGTCCTTCCATAGCGCCAGCGGGCGGATTTCGGCGCCCTCCCACGACGCCGCCAGCAGCGCCAGCACGATGCCCCAACCGAACAGCGCGCCGAAACTGCGCCGGGACAGGAGCTTGTCCGGCGCAGGTGGCGCTGCGGCAGGCTGTTCCGAAACTGGCGGCGCTGCTGCAGGCTGTTCCGAAGCGACGACGGTGGCCATGATCAGGCGCGGATCAGCGCTGAGCCAGTTGCTGGTTAAGTGCAGCGAGTTGGCGGTCGTAGTCGGCAATCTTGGCCGCCTTCGCCGCGGGGTCCATTGCCACATCGGCCTCGAGCTTGACCTTTTCGCGGAACAGCTCGAGTTGCCGGATCGGAATCAGTTGACGATTGGTCGACTGCTTGATCGCAATCAGCTTGGACAATTTCATCAGGTTGTCCTTCTCCTGCTGACTGCCCTGGCCATAGGTGTAGAAGAAATTCGCGATCTTGGCTTTGGTGGCGGGCGGCAGATCGGCCTTGATCACCAGCGGGTCCGACGGGATCAGCGGCGACGTCCAAATCACCCGGATATCGGCGAACTTGTCGGGAAAGCGCTCCTTGATCTTTTCGAGGTTCTCGCTGTTGTTGGTGGCGACATCGACCTGCTTGTTGGCCACCGCCAGTGCATTGGTTTCGTGATTGGCGCTGCGCACCACCTTGAACATCGCCTTCGGGTCCTGCTTGTTGAGCGCGAACACGTAATAGCTGGGGACCAGGAAACCCGACGTGGAATTCGGGTCGCCGTTGCCGAACGACAGGTTCTTGCCGTTCTTCATCACGTCATCGAGCGATTTGATATTGCTGTCGCGATGGGTGATGAGATGCGAGTAATAGCCCTGCGAGCCGTCGGCATTCACCATCTGCGCGAAGACTTCGCCACCGGCCCGGTCCACGGCTTCCATGGCTGATTTGTTGCCGAACCACGCCACCTGCACCTTGTTGAAGCGCATGCCTTCGATGATGCCGGCATAGTCAGGCGCGAAGTGGGCCTTGATCTTGAGACCGGTCTTCTTCGCCATATCGTCCAGAATCGGTTGCCAATCCTGCTTCAAATTCTGCGTCGACTCGGTGGAGATGATGCCGAAGACAAGTTCCTGTGGTTCCTGTGCCGTTGCCGACATGGAGGCAAGCGCCAGGGCTGTTGCAGCGATGAGTTTGCGGATCATGTTGAATGCTCCCGGTGAGATTGCGAATTGGTTGGGTGAGTGGTCAAGGTCATGCGGCTTGCGCCGCAGCGGACCAGCGGATGGCCGACGCGGATTGGCCGCCGGCAATGGTTTCGATGTGATCGGGCAGCGACAGGATTTCGTCGGCGTCGGCGCCATAGAGTTCGCGCAGCAGTGCCGGCGTCAGTTCAGCCGAGGGCCCGTCGTAGACCACCCGCCCTTGATGCAACGCCAGCGTGCGTGGGCAATAGCGCAACGCCACATTGACCTGGTGCAGGGAAACGAGAACCGTGACGCCGTCTTCGCGATTGATGCGTGCCAGGATCTCCATCACCTTGCGCGATGATTCCGGATCGAGCGAGGCGATGGGCTCATCGGCCAGCAGCACCTTTGCCCGCTGCACCAATGCGCGCGCGATGGCAGCGCGTTGTTGCTGGCCACCGGACAAGGTCGATGCGCGCTGCGCCCAGCACTCGGCGATGCCGACGCGACCGAGAGCCTCGACACCTTCAGCGATCTCCGCGCGGGTGAACCACTTGGTCAGGCTGCGCCACTTCGGCATTCGATGCAGCATGCCAACCATGACGTTGATGATCACCGGCAGCCGGTCCACGAGATTGAACTGCTGGAACACGAAGCCGATCTGCGCACGCGAGTCGCGGATGTTTGCGGCAATCCTGCCCCCCGTCTGCACCATGTGCCCGCTGACCTCGACGGTGCAGCGGTCTGTGGTATCGGCTGGCATGAGTCCGGCGACATGGCGCAGCAGGGTGGACTTGCCGGACCCGGAGGCGCCGATCAGTGCCACCATTTCACCGGGCGCCACGTCGAGGTCGACCGAGCACAACGCGCGCCTGCCGCTGGCGAAGGTCTTGCTGAGAGCGCGAACTCTGATTGCGGGCGTCATGCAGGTATCCTTCCTTGCCGCGAAACGAACAACCCACAGGTTGCGACCCGAATGTTGCAACCGCGTGTAGAAATCGAGGTGTTTGTCGGCGACGAGGTCATAGCACGCGGCTCCCGGCGCGCCAGACGGCGCGCACCACCGGCTGCTGCCCGCCTCCCACCTTGTCGACAAGGCGAACCTGCACCATGTCGGCACGCATGCCGGCCGCCAGCACACCGCGATCCGTCAGGCCGGTGACGCGGGCCGGGTTCACCGTTACCGTGGCGACGGCCTGCGGCAGCGAATACCCGGCCTGCTCCACCAGTAGAAACGGCGCCATCAGGAGACTGGCGGGAACGTAATCGGAGGACAGCGCGTCCAGCAATCCCGAACGCGCCAGGTCAAGGGTGGCCACGTTGCCTGAGTGGGATCCACCGCGAACTGCGTTTGGCGCGCCCATGACGATGGCCAGCCCCAGCTCGCGCGCGGCCCGCGCCGCCGATACGCTGGTCGGAAACTCGCTGATGACCGCCCCTTCATCGCGGGCGCACCGCACATGCTCGGCCGTCGTGTCATCGTGACTCGCCAGCGCAAGACCGTGCTGTCGCGCATAGTCGACAAAGTACGCCCGGTGCGGAATGACGTACTGCTCCTGCTGGGCCTTCTGGTGCTCCACCTGCTGGTTGAACTTCTCGGCCGACCATTGTTTCTTCCCGGTGTAGAACACGCGTGCATGGTCGATGTTTTCCCACTGTCGCTGGCCGGGCGTATGGTCCATCAACGAAACCAGCCCGAGAAGCGGGTGCCCGATGAACGGTTGGAACAGTGTTTCGGCATTCGCCGCCGGCAGTTCGCATCGCGCGTGCAGACGGTGCTCCGCGCGCAGAATGCCCTGCTCGGTGCTCGCTTCGATGCAGCGGATGGTGTCGCGCCAGTTCATGCCGCGCAGTGCATCGGCGTCGGTATCGCCCACACCGAAGGCATCGAAAACCGTGGTGATGCCGGCGCCGACGATCTCTGCGTCGTGGGCCAGCAACGCCGCCAGCTCGGGCCAGCGGACGCCAGGACGCGGCATCAGATGGCGCTCCAGGTTGTCCGTATGCAGTTCGACCAGACCGGGTATGAGCAAATCGTCTTCGACGTCCATGGCTCCGGTGGTCGAGGTCGAGCCGCTGTCCACGGCGACGATGCGTCCGCCCGCGACCGCCAGCGTGCCGTTCACCACCTCGTCGCCCAGGACGAGACGGCCACCTTTCAGTACAAAGTCTGCGTTCACCGGAACTTCGCCATGTCGATCACCCGGCTGGCCACGGCCTGGCGGACCTTCGCATCGTGAAAGATGCCGACGATGGCCGCGCCCCGTTCCCGCGCCTCGTTGATGAGGTGCGCCACGATTCCTCGGCTGTCGTCGTCAAGCGATGCCGTCGGCTCGTCGAGCAGCAGCAATGGGGTCGGCCGGATCAGTCCGCGGGCGATGTTGATGCGCTGTTGTTCGCCGCCCGAGAACGTCGCCGGTGGCAGGTGCCAGAGGCGCGCCGGAATCTGCATCCGCAGCAGCAACTCCCGCGCCGCGCGCTCGGCCTGCCGCAACGCTTCCGGATCGGTGCACGCGTGCTCGGCGAGCGGCTCGGCCACGACATCCAGCGCGGATACCCGCGGGATGGTGCGCAGGAACTGGGAGACATAGCTGATGGTGGTACGCCGCAACGACAACAGTTCGCGCGGGGTGGCGGACGTGAGTTCGAACAAGGCGTCGCCCGCTATCGCGGAAGTGTGCCGAACACCGATCGATCCACGCGTCGACCGATAATTGGCATAAATCAGCTTCAGCAGCGTGCTCTTGCCGGCGCCCGATGGACCGTCGAGGGCGACGCATTCGCCGGCGTGGACCTCGAAGGACACGTTGCGCAACACCGGCAGCTCCACGCCGCCACGATGATGCAGCACGAAGGTCTTGGCCAACCCGGCCACGGCGAGGACCGGCCCGGTCATGGTGTGAGCACCGACGACACCAACAGCTGCGTATAGGGATGCTGGGGATCGTCCAGGACCTGATCGGTCAGCCCATGCTCGATAACGCGGCCATCCTTCATCACGATCATCCGATGCGCCATCAAGCGCGCCACGGCGAGATCGTGAGTGACGATGATGGCGGCCTGGCTCAACTGCCGCGTGAGCGAGCGCAGCAGATCGAGCAGCCGCGCTTGCACCGACACATCGAGCCCCGAGGTTGGTTCGTCCATGAAAACGAGCCGGGGGCGGGTGACCAGGTTGCGCGCAATCTGCAGGCGCTGCCGCATGCCACCGGAGAACGTCACCGGCGTCTCGTCGATGCGCGCCACATCCATCTCCACCCGGGCCAGCCAGTCGTTGGCTTCCTGCCGGATGCGCCCGTAGTTGCGCTCGCCCAACGCCATCAGCCGCTCGCCCACATTGGCGCCCGCCGACATGTTCATGCGCAAGCCTTCGGTGGCGTTCTGATGGACAAAGCCCCAATCGGTACGGGCGAGCAACCGCCGTTGCGCTTCGGACAGCGCGAAGATATCCACCATGCCTTCGTGCCGCGTGAGGAACTCGACGCGTCCCGCATCCGGTCGCTGGCGCGCCGATACGCAATCGAGCAAGGTGGTCTTGCCGGATCCCGATTCGCCCACCACGGCCAGTACCTCGCCGGGCCACAGTTCGAAAGAGACATCAATGGCCGCCGCGCGCGCGCCATAATGCTTTGCCAGCGCCGTCACCCGCAGGATAGGGGGATCATCAGGGGCGATCACGGCGCGGCCGCCTGTCGAGTGCGGCAGTAGTCGGTATCGGAGCAGACATGCATGCGGCCACCGCGGTCGTCGGTGATCACTTCATCGAGAAAACTGTCGGCGGCGGCACAGATCGCGCACACGGCGTCCCAGCGCTGCGGTGCGAAGGGATAGTCGTCGAAGGCAAGGCTTTCCACCGCCGTATGGGGCGGCACGGCATAGATGCGCTTTTCGCGGCCGGCGCCGAACAGTTGCAGCGCGGGATTCATGTGCATCTTGGGGTTGTCGAAGGCCGGGATCGGCGAGGGCGACATCAGGTAGCGGCCGTCGACCATCACCGGATGGTCGTAAGTGGTCGCAATGTGCCCGTAACGCGCGATGTCCTCGTAGAACTTGACGTGCATGAGGCCGTACTCGGACAGGCCGTGCATGCGGCGGGTCTCCACCTCGCGCGGTTCGAGGCGTTGCAAGGGTTCGGGCACCGGCACCTGGTAGACCAGAATCTGGTGGGCTGATAGCGGCACCTCGGGTATCCGGTGGCGAGTCTGGATCACCGTTGCTGCCGCGGTACTTTCGGTGGTTCGAACGCCGGTCGTGCGCTGGAAGAAACGGCGAATGTTGACGGCATTCACCGTGTCGTCCGCGCCCTGGTCGATCACCTTCAGCACGTCATCGGGGCCGATGATGGATGCGGTCACCTGAATGCCCCCGGTACCCCACCCGTAGGGCAACGGCATTTCGCGCGAACCGAACGGCACCTGGTAGCCCGGAATGGCCACGGCCTTCAGTATCGCGCGGCGGATCATCCGCTTGCTACGTTCATCCAGATAGGCAAAATTGAAGTTGGTTTCCCACGTTCTTGCGTAAGCTGCGGGCGGCATTGCGCTGCGGTCGGGCGCGTTCATGCCGCCTCCGCCGCGGTTGCGATGTCGCGCGAACGCATGCGGCGAAGCAATTCCAGTTCGGCCTGGAAGTCGACGTAGTGCGGCAGTTTGAGATGCGCAACGAAGCCCGACGCCTCAAGACTGTCGCTGTGCGACAGCACGAATTCCGGCATCTGCGCCGGTGCCACCACGTCCTCGCCGAGTTCGGCGGCACACAATGCACGGTCGACCAACGCCATGGCCATCGCCTTGCGCTCGCAATGGCCGAAGCACAAGCCATAGCCGCGCGTGAAGCGCGGCAGTTCGGTGGCACTGCCCGCGAACTGGTTGACCATCTGGCACTCGGTGACATCGATGTCGCCGATCGATACGGCAAACCCCAATTCATCGGGTTCGATTTCGATCTCCACCCGGCCGAAGCGAATTTCCGCGGCAAAGGGGTGCGAGTGCGCGTAGCCGCGCTGCGTCGAATAGCCGAGAGCCAGCAGAAATCCTTCGTCGCCGCGTGCCAGGTTCTGCAACCGCGTCGGTCGGTCAGCCGGAAAATGCAGCGGATCGCGCGTGAGATCGGCCGGAGCAGGATCGCCCTCGCGCGGTTGACAGGCCTCGATCAAGCCTTCGGCAGCGAGCAGATCCATCACGCGGGGAACCGCCCCCGCCTCGACCTCCATCGGGGACTCGGGTGCCACGGGCGGTTCCGCCGCGGCCGCCAGCGAAAAATCCAGTAGCCGCTGCGTATAGTCGTAGGTGGGGCCCAGCAATTGCCCGCCGGGCAGGTCCTTGAACGTGGCCGAAACGCGCCGCGCCAGCCGCATCTGCGCAGTATCGATCGGCTGCGTATAACCCAGGCGCGGCAACGTTGCACGGTAGGCGCGCAGCAGGAACACCGCCTCCAGCGTGTCGCCGGCCGCCTGCTTCAGCGCGAGCGCCGCCAGATCCTCGTCGTAAACCGACCCCTCCGTCATCACGCGATCCACCGCAAGCCGCATCTGTTCCCGGATCTGCTGCAGCGTCAGTTCGGGCACCTGCGGATCGCCACGACGCTGTGTGGCCAGCAGCGCCAGTGAATTCTCGATGGCGCGCTCTCCGCCTTTGACCGCTACGTACATGTCAGGTCTCGATGCGCGTCGTGCGCGGCAGGCCGACGAGCTGGTTGCCGGCGGCGAGAAAGAGGTCCACGCCGCATGGCAGGCTGCGGCGCCTCGCGTTCCACCCGGCGCCAAAGTCCGCGTCCAGGCCCGGCACGGTAATGACCGAACGACCGGCGATGCCGGGCCCCGAGAGGACGTAACGCTCGCCTTCCATGAACGAACTCACCTGCAACACGATGGTCGTCGAGCGGTCGGGAAAATCGGCCGTGCCTTGCGCAAACGCGGCGAGCGGAGGCAACTCGCCCGGATGCGCGATCAGCGCGAAATCGGCCTGCGCGAGCTCCACCGCCTGTTCACAGCTCGTGTGAAATCGAAGATAACGCGCCACGTCGGGCGGTACCGAGGGCGAGAGCCACAGTCGGGTGTCCTGATCGAGCAACGCCAGCAGCGTTGCGCCAGCCGCGACGTGAAGCCCGCGCGGCAAGTCGATGGACAACGCGATCTCGCCGACCGTGCCGGGGCGGGAAAGCACGTCCAGCGCGGCGCGAAACACGCGCTGGCTATCGAAGATCGCATCGGAAAATCCAGTGCCGATGGCGGCCAAGTCCTGGGCCGCGATCATGCAGCGCTCTCGCGGGCCACGGTAAAGAACTCGACCCGCGTGGCTTGTGCCTGCCGCGCCCGCCGGGCTTCGTCTGCAACCAGCGCCTGTTCCACGGGATTCAACAATTCCTGCTGCAGCCGCGCCGCATGCACCGGGCTTTGCATCAAGGCATCCGCCAGCGCCACCAGTTCCGCTTGCCGCAGTGACCGCCCCCGCACGTGCCCGATGCCGACCAGTACCTCGCCGCCAGGTTCAACCACGCGCACAGCGCAACGCGTGACCGTCATTTCGCCCAGATTGAAACGGTCTCCCGTGCCGCCGACACGCGCGCGAACCATCATCAATCCGACTTCGGCTGGACGCAGCCAGGTGATGCCGTCACGGGGGACATTCGCCAGCGCCTGCGCCAGCTGCGAAACGGGGGCCCGCGCCAACACGCGCAGCCAGCGCGGTCGCCTGGCGTCCGCGGCCGGCGCCGCCACGCTGTCAACCGCCTGCAACATCGGCTGATTAACGTCAGGAGGTCTAGACAAGCGTGACATTGCCGAATACTGAATTCAGTTCATGAACGCCTGATGACCATTTGATGAAAGAATCTATGCGCATTGCGGAGCTTGACGCCAAGACGGGCAGCGATGGTCCCGCGCGTGCGCGCCACGCCCGGCGTGCGGTAAGCGCCGCCGCCAACGGCGCGCCGGTATGGACGCAGATCGAGAACCTGCTGGCGCAGCGCATCGCGACCGGCGCGCTGGCACCTGGTGTCCGCCTGCCGCCGGCCAATGCCTTGGCGATCGACTTCGGTGTCAACCGGCACACGATGCGGCAGGCGCTCGCAGGGCTTGCCGCGCGTGGCCTCGTCCGCATCGTGCATGGCGTTGGCGCATTCGTCTGCGAGTTCTCGCTTGACTACGTGCTCGGCAAACGCACCCGTCTCAACGAGAACCTGTCGGCGGTCGGCATTCGCGGCCGACACCGGATGATCGAATCCTCCTCGATCGCCGCGAGTCAGACAATTGCCACCAAACTGGACATGCCTCCAGGCGGCAACGTGCTGCGCATCGACACGGTGGCCGAGGCCCGCGGACTTCCCATCAGCACGGCCGAGCACTACTTCCCGATGCCACGTTTCGAAGGCCTCGATGGTGCGTTCGCCCGAACCGGATCGATCACGCACGCACTCAAACAATTTGACGTCGTCGACTACCTGCGGCGCGAGAACCTGATTACCGCTCGCCTTCCGGACGTGTCGGTGGCACAACGACTCCAGCAGTCTGCGATGCGGCCGGTGTTGTACGTGGAAAGTGTCAATGTCGACACGGCGGGCGCCGCGATCGAGTTCGGCCGCGCCTGGTTTGCCGGCGACCTGGTCCAACTTGTGGTCGAACCCGGGCGGTAGAGTTCACGCCGACTGCAGATGAATGGGTCCTGGACGCGGTGACGGCACGTACACCAACATACCGTAGGCGGCCACCGCTCCCGATGAGTGCCCGCTTGGAAAACTGAATCCGCCACGCACAGGATCCACAGGGTCAGCGGGTCGCCCAGGTGCGTGATCCGGCGTCTGGGTTACGGGTGATCAGCGTACACCCTCCGGCGCCGCAATCGCTTGATCGACGATGGATTGCGCTTCGCTTAGGATGCGTCGCAGGTGATCGGGACCACTGAAACTCTCGGCATAAATTTTGTAGATGTCCTCAGTGCCCGACGGTCGCGCGGCGAACCAACCGCTTTGCGTGCTTACCTTGATACCTCCAATCGGCGCCCCATTGCCCGGCGCCCTGTCGAGGGTGGTCATGATGACTTCACCGGCAAGCTCCGTCGCCCCTACACTTCGCGGCGAAAGTGCGGCAAGCCTGGACTTCTGCGCCGGGGTTGCTATCGCCTCGACACGGTCGGCGGACGGGTCACCAAACTCGCGCGCCAACGCGGCATAGAGCGCGCCTGGATCGCGCCCACGGCGTGCAGTAATCTCGGCCGCGAGCAGCGCCGGAACGATGCCGTCCTTGTCAGTAGTCCAGACATGACCATCGCGGCGCAGGAAGGTGGCGCCTGCGCTTTCTTCCCCAGCGAAGCCGAGTGAGCCGTCTTTCAGACCGTCAGCGAACCACTTGAAGCCGACCGGAACTTCGAACAGTCGCCGGTCCAGTCGCGCAGCGATCAGATCGATCAGACGTGTGCTGACCACCGTCTTTCCTACGGCGACGTGCGATCCCCACTGCGGCCGGTGCTGAAACAGGTCGTCGATCATCACCGATAGATAGTGGTTCGGCGCCAGCAAGCCTGCGTCCGCGGTAACGATGCCGTGGCGGTCGTGATCAGTGTCGCAGGCGAAGGCGATGTCGAAACGGTCCTTGATGGCGATCAAGCGCTGCATTGCATACGCAGACGACGGGTCCATGCGGATCCGTCCGTCCCAGTCCATGGTCATGAAACGAAACGTCGGGTCGATCGCGTCGTTGACGACGGTCAGGTCGAGTCGGTAGTGCTCGGCAATGCGTGGCCAGTAGTGCACGCCGGCACCGCCGAGAGGATCGACGCCCACGCGCAGCTTCGCATCGTGAATGGCATCCATATCGACCACTTGGCCAAGATCGGCGACGTAGGTATTGAGATAATCGTGGCGATGCGTTGTCGATGCCCTGAGTGCTCGCGCATGGGTGATGCGCTTGACACCCGCCAGCTTCATTTCCAGCAACGTGTTAGCCGCCTGTTCGATCCACGCGGTGACATCCTGACCCGCTGGTCCGCCATTGGGAGGGTTGTATTTGAGGCCGCCGCTTTCGGGCGGGTTGTGTGAAGGCGTGACGACGATGCCATCGGACATTCCCGCAAAACGGTCGTTGTGTCCGCGATTGTGCGCAAGGATTGCGTGCGAAATTGCCGGCGTCGGCGTGTACTCATCGCCCTCGGCCAGCATGGTGTCCACGCCATTCGCGGCAAGCACCTCCAGCGCGCTGGCGCAAGCAGGTTGCGACAGCGCATGCGTGTCGATCCCCAGGAAAAGGGGGCCACTGATGCCCTGCCGCGAGCGGTACTGGCAGATTGCTTGCGTGATCGCAAGCACATGCCATTCGTTGAACGAAAGGTCGAAGGATGACCCTCGATGCCCGGACGTGCCGAACGCCACACGCTGCGCCGGTATGGATGGGTCCGGAATCCCCGTGTAGTAGGCGGTGACGAGCTTCGGGATATCGACCAGCGCGGCGACAGGCGCCGGTTTGCCAGCGAGCGGACTGATGAAATTTGCCACGGGTTGCCTGTTACGCAGTGAATTGCGCGCTCTTTGGAAGGCCCAATCGATCCCTGGGAGTGGTGGTAGGGCGTTGTTTCCAGATTTCCTTCATCGCATGTCCAGTAGCGCTCGGCGGATTGGATTCTGAGGCGCCATGGCCATTGCGCTCCGTGCGTTAGCGCACAGACGCCTGCAGGCATACGGGCGCACGCTCAAACTTTTGGCGTATGGCGACCTACGTCGAACTTTTCCCGCCACAGTTGTCAGCCATATTAATGTAGATCAAGACCGTGTTGCCGCAACCGCGTCAGGTGGCCCATTTATAGTCCTTGCCTCTCATGAATCCACGTATCGACAATCGCGCCAAACACAGCACGGCATTTGCGATGCTGTTGGCATGGGCTATTGCGCTGGTTTCTGGGGTTGCCAACGCCTGTTTGCTCGAAGTCCGCAACACGAACCATGAAGGCTTCGCCATCGCCCACTCGGCTGCGAGTGATGTTGGGCACGAGAGTCCAAAGAGCAATGCGCTGACCGTCTCAGGTCATCATTCGGATTCGGATGCAGCCAAAGCACCGTGCTTGAAGGTTTGTAACGATGTCGCCTACAGTCTGCTTAGGCTCAATTCCAAGATTGACCCGACCGACCCTGGTCTGGCGTCATTTTTAACCGTCCTAGGGACGGCAGCAATTCCAGTCATATCGGCACCCCGCCGAACCAATGACTTGTGGCCCCCTCCGCTGGGGCTACCCCTAAGGCTTCGCTTCTCGCGACTCGCGCTTTAGCGTGCGTTCGCCCGCACGGCCCCGGCGCGTTGTTCTCCGAGGGCTGCGCCGGTCTCTCCGATCGGCTGTACGAAGTGCCCAAGTAGTGGGCGCAGATCGGGCACCCATTATCTGATTAGTGGCATCAAGCAAAAGTGGCCATTTTTATTCGCTACTTCACACCGTTCCGTACCGGAATTGGATGGAACCATTGGAGAAACCACAATGACGATGAAAACTCATACCTTTGATGTGCATGGAATGACCTGTGGTGGCTGCACCAGCAGCGTGAAACGCGCGCTCGGCGAAATGGATGGCGTCAACAGCGTCGAGGTAACACTCCAACCAGGCACGGCTACGGTACAGGCGGACTCAGACATGGTGACGTCTGCCCAAATCGAATCGGCGATCGCCGTGCTTGGCTATCAGGTCAACGTCCGTCCGGCGAACGTCGCCAGATTCGGTGCGAGGTGAGCAAGAAGCACCACAAAACCAGGCGCGGCCAGGACAGCGCGCCCGGGAACCCGGCGGCTCTGGGCGGCCAGAAGGGAGGGCCCGGGATTTCGAAGGACGACTATCGCGTCCAACTTCGCATGCTTCAGATTGAACTGGTCAAGTTGCAGCGACACTTTATCAACTGTGGCGAAAGAATTCTGGTGATTCTTGAGGGGCGAGATGCCGCGGGCAAGGATGGCAGCATCAAGCGGATCGTTGAACACTTGAGCCCGCGGGAGACGCGCGTCGTCGCACTCGGCAAGCCCTCGGATCGGGAGCGCCACAGTTGGTACTTCCAGCGCTATGTGGCGGAGTTGCCTGTCGCCGAGGAACTCGTCCTGTTCAACCGCAGTTGGTACAACCGCGCCGGCGTCGAGCACGTGATGGGCTTTTGCTCGAAGGCTGAGCACAAGGAGTTCATGCAATCGGTACCGAAGTTCGAGGAGATGCTCGTCAATTCCGGTATCAGGCTGTTGAAGTATTACCTCGACATCGACAAGGCGGAGCAAATCCATCGCCTCGCGGAACGTCGCAAGGATCCTTTGACGCAGTGGAAAGCGAGCCAGCTCGACGCTGTCGCTGTCAAGAATTGGAAGGCGTATTCCAAGGCCCGCGATGCAATGCTTCTGGGAACACATTCCGAGATTGCGCCGTGGATCATCGTGCGTGCGAATGACAAGCGTCTCACGCGATTGAATCTCATCCGCGACATCCTGTCGCGCCTGCATTACGCGGGCAAGAAAGCAAAGCTTGTCCAGGCCGACCGCCGAATCGCGTTCGAGTTCACGCCGGATTGCATAACGTCACAGCGATTGGCGAACTGAAATCTACTTGTCAGGGAACGAATATGAAAACCAGCACCATTGAAGTGCACGACATGTTGTCGGTGTTCAGCGTCGACGAAGTCGAGAAACGGATCGGCGAGATACCCGGCGTCGAGAGCGTGACCGTGAACTTTGCGGCCGGAAACGCCACCGTCCGATACGACGAAACCCGACTCGACAACGCCGACATCAAGTCAGCTGTACGCCAGCGCGGGTTTGAGCCTGCCGCGCCTCCCATTGGCGCTTCCGGCCATGACCACGAAGGCCCCGCGGCAGAGAGTGCGCCTGCGCCGCCGGCAACACCCACCCCGGCTGAGGAGCCCGCAGCCACTGCAGGCGATGACAAACAGGACAAAGCGGTACCGGACAAAAGCTAGTGCAGGGCTTTCGGCCGGCTTCATGGTGCCGGCAAGGACCCCTGCATCTGAAGCCGACGAAGGAAATACGATGAAGACAAGCGTTATCGAAGTCCACGCCATGCTGTCGGTGTTGAGCGTGGATGAAGTGGAAAGGCGGATCGGCGAGGTGCCGGGTGTCCTTAGCGTGACCGTGAATTTCGCGGCGAAAAACGCAGCGGTGCGTTACGACGAAACCCGGCTCGATGTCGCCGACATCAAGTCGGCTGTGCACCAGCGCAGCCATGATCCGACCGCACTGGCCGCCGCCCCGCCGGCCAATGGTCATGCAGCTCACGAAGGTCATGAAGCTCATGAAGCTCACGAAGCTCACGCACTGCCCGACGCGCCGCCCGCAACGCCGGCACCTGCGGTGCCGCTGGCTGCGCCGGCTATTGGTCCGGCCTCAGTGACCCCGCCGGAAGCGCCTACCGCGCCGGCCGATGCAACTTCACTCTGGCAGCGGTTGCGCTCATGGGTGTTGCCGGCGCCGGCCACGTCGGCGGCGCCAACGCCCGCCGCGACCGCCGACGCAGGCGCCGATCACAAGGGTCATGCAGACCACGGCGGCTCCTCCTCGCCCATGTCTTCCGACATGGCGCAGGAAATGGGCCACGGGGGCAACATGGACTTGCCCGCCATGGTGCGCGACATGCGCAATCGCTTCTGGATTTGTCTTGTGTTCACGGTGCCGATCTTCATCTACTCGCCGATGGGTGGCATGTTCACGCCGCCTGCACCGCCCTTCGGCCTGCCTCTCAACCAGTGGCTGTTCGGCCTGGCCAGCGCGGCCGTTCTCTACCCGAGCTGGCCGTTCTTCGTCGCGGCCTGGCGCGCGCTCAAGACCGGCAAGCTGAACATGGCGACGCTGGTCGTTTTGAGCGTCGGCACCGGCTACACGTTCAGTGTCGGTGCCACCTTCTTCTTCGAGAGCGAACAGTTCTTCGAAGCGGTTTCCGTGCTGCTGGGGTTCATCCTGCTCGGGCACTGGTTGGAAATGCGCGCCCGTGCCGGTGCGTCGTCGGCCATCAAGGCGCTGATGAACCTGACCCCGGCCAAAGCCTTCGTGTTGCGCGAAGGCGCCGAGGTCGAAGTTGCGACCGCCGACGTGGTGGTGGGCGACATCGTCGTGATCCGGCCCGGCAACAAGATCCCGGTGGATGGCACCGTAGAGTCGGGTGATTCACTGGTCGATGAATCAATGCTTACCGGCGAATCGATGCCGGTGCAGAAAGGCCCGGGTGCAAAGGTGGCCGGTGCCACCATCAACATCAGCGGCACCTTCCGCTACAAGGCCACCAAGGTCGGTTCCGAAACGGCCCTGGCCCAGATCGTCAAGCTGGTGCAAGAGGCGCAGAACTCCAAGGCGCCAGCGCAATTGCTGGCCGACAGGGCGGCGCAGTGGTTGGTGGTCGCCGCGATTGCCATCGGGCTCACGACCTTCGCGGTGTGGTTCTGGTGGATCGGCCAGCCCCTGCTGTTCGCCGTCACGCTGACCATCACCGTCTTCGTCATCGCCTGCCCCGACGCACTGGGCCTGGCCACGCCAATGGCAGTGATGGTGGGCACCGGATTGGGCGCCGCCAACGGCATCCTGTTCAAGAACGCGTCGGCGCTGGAAGACGCCACCAAGCTTAACGTCATCGTCTTCGACAAAACGGGCACGCTCACCGTTGGCAAGCCTGAGGTGGTGGACATGGTGATGGCCGAAGGCATCACCGAAGACGCGCTGCTGCTTGCGGCAGCGGCCGTCGAGCAAGGGTCGGCTCATCCTTTGGCGCAAGCCATCTTGCGGCGCGCTGCAAAGTTGAAGGTTGTCGCCCCGACGGGCTTCAAGAGTATCGACGGCCAGGGCGCGCAGGCGCAAACCGCTGAAGGCATGGTCTTCCTTGGCAACCGCCTGCTGATGGACACCCAGAAGCTGGCGCTCGGGCCGCTGGAAGCCGACGCTGCGCGGCTGCAAGGCGAAGGCCGGACGGTGGTTCATGTGGCGCAGAACGGCACGGTGATCGGCCTCATCGCCATCGCCGACGCCATTCGGCCCACCGCCAAGGCAGCGGTCGCCAAGCTGCGCGAGCGCGGCATCGAGGTGGTGATGCTGACGGGTGACAACGCCGGCACCGCCAAACGCATCGCTGCCGACCTGGGCATCACCAGCGTGCTGTCCGATGTATTGCCCGGCCAGAAGGCCGCCAAGATCAAGGAACTGCAGGCCACCGGCAAACGGGTCGGCATGGTGGGCGATGGCGTCAACGACGCGCCTGCACTCACCCAGGCCAATGTGGGCTTCGCCATCGGCGCGGGCACCGACGTGGCGATCGACAGTGCCGATGTGGTGCTGATGAAAAGCGACCCCTGGGACATCGTCGGCGCGATCGAACTGTCGCGCGCCACGCTGCGCAAGATGCACCAGAACCTCTGGTGGGCGGTCGGCTACAACGTGATCGCCTTCCCGCTCGCCGCCGGGGTGCTCTATCCGTTCACGCTATCGCCGGAGATTGCGGCATTGTCGATGTCAGGCAGCTCGGCGGTGGTGGCCGTCAACGCGCTGCTGCTGAAGCGCACCAAGCTTGTCGGCATCAAGAATCCACACTCCCAAAGTCCGCAATCAGTCGGCACGCCAGAGGGGGCGGGAGCGTCTGCATGAGTGAGCAGACCCACGCGGTGGAACTGAATGCACAGGTAGGTGATCTCACCGAAAGTCCCGTAATTCATGGAAGCCTCCAAACTTGGCGATACTCGGGTTCTCACCGGCACTCAAACCATCTCCCACAATCACGCCAAGGATTAGGCCATGAAGCAACCGCTCTCTTCGGACCTCCTGCAAAAGATGAACGCCTATTGGCGAGCCGCCAATTACCTGTCGGTCGGGCAGATCTACCTGTACGACAATCCACTGCTCAAAAAGCCATTGAAGCTGGAGCATGTGAAGCCGCGGCTGCTTGGCCACTGGGGCACCACGCCGGGTTTGAACTTCATCTACGTCCATTTGAACCGCATCATCAACAAGTACGGCCTGAACGTGATGTATGTCACCGGCCCAGGGCATGGCGGCCCGGGCCTCGTTGCGAACACGTATCTGGAGGGCACCTACAGCGAACTGTATCCAGCCATATCGCAAGACGAGCAGGGTCTGAAGCGCCTGTTCACCCAGTTCTCGTTTCCTGGCGGCATTCCCAGCCACACCGCCGCGGAAACGCCGGGTTCGATCAACGAAGGAGGCGAGCTCGGCTATTCCCTGATGCACGCGTACGGCGCGGCGTTCGACAATCCCGATCTGTTGGTCGCCTGTGTAGTAGGCGATGGCGAAGCGGAGACGGGAGCGCTTGCCACCAGCTGGCATTCGAACAAGTTTCTAAGTCCCGTCCGCGACGGCGCGGTTCTGCCGATCCTTCACCTGAACGGTTACAAGATCGCCAGTCCAACCATCCTGGCCAGAATCAGCCGCGAGGAGCTGGACGCGCTGTTCCGCGGCTACGGCTACAAGCCTTTTTTCGTGGAAGGCGACGACCCGGACAAAGTTCACCAACTCATGGCCGCGGCGCTCGATG
>JBBQEY010000040.1:0-20058 GCA_038321425.1 Burkholderiales bacterium
GAGCCGTAGCTCGAGCCTTTGCGGCCGCCGAACGGCACGTGATAGTCGACACCCGCAGTGGGCAGGTTGACCATCACCATGCCTGCCTGCGCGTGGCGCTTGAAGTGGGATGAATACTTGAGCGACGTCGTCACGATGCCGGAGGCCAGGCCGAACTCCGTGTCGTTGGCCACTTCCAGTGCTTCGTCGTAGTTCTTGACGCGCAACACGGCTGTGACCGGCCCGAAGATTTCCTCGCGCGCGATCCGCATCGTGTTGGTGGCGCCGGTGAAGAGCGCGGGCGCCATGTAGAACCCCTCGGTGGCGCGCTTCACGCGCTCGCCGCCCACGACCAGCGTGGCCCCTTCGGCCTTGCCGATCTCGAGATACTTCATGTCCTGGTCAAGCTGACTCTGATCGACGACGGGGCCGATGTCGGTGCCGGGTGTCAGCGCATTGTCGACCTTCAGCGTCTTCAGCTTCTCGACGACGGCCGCCACGAAACGATCGTGGATGCCTTCGGTGACGATCAAACGCGACGACGCCGTGCAGCGCTGACCGGTGGAGAAGTACGAGCCCTGCACCGCAACGTTGACGGCAACGGCGAGGTCGGCGTCGTCCAGCACGACCAGCGGATTCTTGCCACCCATCTCGAGCTGCACCTTGGCCATGCGCGCGATGGCCTTGGCCGCCAAGGCACGCCCAGTCGACACGCTGCCGGTGAAGCTGATGGCGGCGACGTCAGGATGATTGACCATGGTCTCGCCCACGACCGACCCGCGGCCCATGACGAGGTTGAACACGCCGGCGGGCAGGCCCGCGCGGACGAGGATGTCGGCGATGGCCCACGTGCAGCCGGGCACCAGATCGGCGGGCTTGCACACGACGGTGTTGCCGTACGCGAGCGCGGGCGCGATCTTCCACGCCGGAATGGCGATCGGGAAATTCCACGGCGTGATGAGGCCAATCACGCCCATCGGCTCGCGCGTGATCTCGATGTCGACGCCGGGACGCACGGAGGCCAGCTTCTCGCCGGACTGCCGCACGACTTCGCCGGCGAAGAACTTGAAGATCTGGCCGGCACGCATCGCCTCGCCGATGCCCTCGGGCAGCGTCTTGCCTTCCTCGCGCGACAGCAGCGCGCCCAGTTCGTCCTTGCGCGCGATGATCTCGTTGCCCGCGCGGTCGAGGATGTTGGCGCGCTCCTGGATGGAGCCGGTAGACCACGTACCGAAGGCCTTGCCGGCTGCGGCGATCGCGGCGCGCGTCTGCGCGACATCGGCCTGCGCGTACTCACCGACTACGTCGCTGATGTCCGAAGGGTTGCGGTTGACGGACACCGAGGCGCCGGCCAGCCACTCGCCGTTGATCAGGTTCTTGAAGAGTTCTGCCATGTTGATCTTTCCGTTGCGTTCAAAGGAGCCCGCGACGCGCGAGGCTCACCATCAGGTCGCCCGCGCCGAAGGTCCACGGCGCGATGCGGTCGGTATGTTCGACGCGATTGACGAGCGCGCCCAGCTTGGGCGTGGACACGGTGACGACGTCGCCCACCATATGCGTGAAGCCCTGCCCCGGACCGTGCCGGTCCTTGGTCGGCGCGAACATCGTGCCCATGTAGAGCATCAGGCCGTCGGGGTATTGATGATGCGGCCCGATGGCCTGCTCCGCAAGGTCGAGCGGATCGCGGCTGATCATCGCCATCGACGAAAAGCCGTCGAGCGCGAAGCCCTCGGGACCATCGATGCGCATCGCGATCTGCGCCGCACGCACGTCGTCGATCGTGAAGTGCGCATCGAAGAGCCGGATGAACGGGCCAATGGCGGTGGACGCATTGTTGTCCTTGGCCTTGCCGAGCAGCAACGCGCTGCGGCCCTCGAAATCGCGCAGGTTGACGTCGTTGCCGAGCGTGGCGCCCGCCACGCGACCCGTGCGGTCGATGGCCAGCACGATCTCGGGCTCCGGATTGTTCCACTCGGACTTGGGATGGATGCCGATGTCCGCACCCGTGCCGACGGCCGACATCGGTTGCGCCTTGGTAAAGATTTCGGCGTCAGGCCCAATGCCCACTTCCAGGTATTGCGACCACGCGTTCTGCTTGATCAGCGCGGCTTTAAGTTGCGCGGCTTCATCGGACCCCGGCTTCACACTCGACAGGTTGTCGCCGATGACGGCAACGATGGCACGGCGCACGCTCGCCGCGCGCGAGGCGTCACCGCGCGCCTGCTCCTCGATCACGCGTTCGAGCATGCTGGCCACGAACGTGACGCCGGCGGCCTTGATCGCCTGCAGGTCGCAGGGCGCCATCAGCCATGGGCGCGACGGATCGCGCGTGGCATCGGCGGTGTTGCGCAACGTGGCCGACAGCGCATCGATGCGCGGCAGCGTGGCGGAGGCGGCACGCAGGGCCGCGACGGCATCGGCGCGGCTGACGAGCGCTGCCGACGTCGGCGCAAGCGAGGACAGGTCGATGAGATCGTCGCCGCGCACGCCGACGAGCACCGGCCCGTTGGCGGCGGGCACCCAGGCTCTGCCGATCAGCATCGCGTCGGCGGCATCCACGGGCAGGCACGCGGCCGTCGTCATTCGGGTATCGAAGGTAGGCATCGGCGCTTCAAGTCCGGTCGTTGAATCGGACTGCAAGCATAACCGACCGGCGCACGCCCAAGCTATGCCAGAATATCAACGCGCACCGCCCTGCCGGTGCTGACGCTTTCCAGGACGCCCTACATCATGCTCACCGCCGCACAAGAGTCCGCCGCGCAGTTCCTGCTGGCCGCCCGGCAATCCGGACGCCCGGGCCCGCGCATCGATGAGGCCGCGCGCCCCGCCGACGTGGCCGATGCCATTGCGGTCCAGCGTCGCGTCACCGACCTTCTTGGCATGACGGTAGGCGGCTGGAAGTGTTCGGTGCCCACGGCCGAGCGATCCATCATCGCCGCGCCGATATTCACGCCGACCATCCAGCACCGCTCGCCGTGCACGCTGCGCGTCACCGGCGCGGTGGCAAGGATCGAACCGGAGATCGCCTACGTACTGGCACGTGACCTGCCGGCGCGCGCGCAGCCCTATTCCGGCAGCGACGTGCGCACCGCCGTTGGTTCCGTGCACATGGCACTGGAGCTGATAGCCTCGCGGTATGCCGAACCCAAGACCGTCACGTATCCGGAACTGCTGGCCGACTTCATCGCCAACCAGGGATTGTTCGTCGGTCCCGCCGTTGATGCGCCCGGGGATCGTGCGCTCGAAGGCTTTCCGATCGCCGTGCATGCCGGCGGTGCGCTGTTGACAGCCGTCGACGGCAAGCATCCGGATGGTCATCCGCTCAAGCCGCTGGTGTGGCTGGCCAACTATCTCGCCACGCGCGGCGATCACCTGCGCGCCGGACAGGTCGTCACCACGGGTTCGTACGCCGGCATCATCGACGTGCCGCTCGACACACCATTGACCGTCGCGTACGGCGACTTCGGCCTGCTGGCCGTCACGCTGCAGCGCACGGCGTAGTCCAATGAGTCTTTCCGGCCTTGGCATGGTGGCGATCTGGCACGACCTGTTGCCCGAGGTGCGTGCCGAGTTCCACGAATGGCACAACCGCGAGCACATGCCCGAGCGCGTGGGCATCCCCGGCTTCCTGCGCGGCCGCCGCTATGCGGTGATCGGCAGCGGTCCGGAGTACTTCAACCTGTACGAAGCCAACAGCATCGAGACGCTGGCGGGCCAGGACTACCTGCAACGGCTGAACGCCCCCACACCCTGGACGCAGCGCGTCGTGCCGTCATTCCGCCATGTCTCGCGCGCGTTATGCCGCGTCGTGTTCACGCAGGGCGTAGGCAGCGGCGGCGTGATGTTGACGTTGCGCTTTGCCGTGCCTGACGCCGCGGCGGAGGCGATGACCAACGCGTTGTGCACCCGTTACCTGCCGCCGCTGCCGTATCGCAATGGCGTGTCCGGCGTGCACCTTGGCATCGCCGACCGCGCCGCCAGCAGCGTCGAGACTGCCGAAAAGCGCGTGCGCGCTGACACCACGCTGGTGCCGTCGTGGGTCGTGCTGATCGAAGGCAATGGCGTTCCCGAGGTGGATGCAGCGTGCGCGGAACTGCTGCCGGCGCTGATGGCCGCCGGCGCGGAACAGGTCGAGCAAAGCCGCTACCGGCTGGAATTCACGCGCCTCAAGACACCGTGGAGCGCCGGCTGACGCCGCGCCTTCCACCCATGACCGATGCCGCCCGCCGCGGCGTGCTCGACGCGCCGCTGTTCCCCGAGATCGAGCCCTATGCATCGGGCCGGCTGCCGCTCGATGATGTGCACACGATGCACTGGGAAGCCTGCGGCAACCGCACCGGCGCGCCGCTATTGTTCCTGCACGGGGGTCCGGGCGGCGGTTGCCTGCCGCATCACCGTCGCTACTACGACCCGGCATTCTGGAACATCGTGCTGGCGGACCAGCGCGGCTGCGGCCAGTCGACGCCGACGGCGGAACTTGCCGGCAATACGACACCCAACCTGATCGCCGATCTCGAACGGCTGCGCGCACATCTGCAGATCGAGCGCTGGATGCTCTTCGGCGGCTCGTGGGGATCCACATTGGCGCTGGCGTACGCGCAGGCGCACCCCGATCGTGTCACCGGCCTGGTGCTGCGCGGGATCTTCCTCGCGACCTCCGCGGAGATCGACTGGTTCATGCACGGCATGCGCCACGTGTTTCCCGAAGCCTGGCGTGCGTTCGAGGAGTTTCTGCCGCCCGCGGAGCGCGGCGACCTGCTCGGCAGCTACTACCGCCGGCTGACCGATCCCGACCCCGTCGTCCACCTGGCCGCGGCCCATGCGTGGGATCGCTACGAGGGCGCGTGCTCGACGCTGCTGCCGCAGCCCGATGTGCTGGCGAAGTTCGACAGTGATGCGTCGGCGCTGGCCATCGCGCGTATCGAGGCGCATTACTTCGTGCACGGCGCCTTCCTTGGCGGGCGACCATTGCTTGCCGGTGTGCCTCGCATCCGGCACCTGCCCTGCACGATCGTGCAGGGGCGCTACGACATCGTGTGCCCGCCCGTCACGGCACACGCATTGGCGCGCGCATGGCCTGCGGCCGAGTACATCGTGGTGCCTGATGCCGGTCACTCGGTGCGCGAGCCCGGCATCACGCGGGAGCTGCTGGGCGCGGTGCGGCGCATGCAGCACCGGATCGGCGGATGAACCGGTCGCTCAAGCCACGCGCGGCAGCACCATCTTCACCTTCACCTGCACGTCGTCCGCCACCACGTCCGGGTCGGCCCACTGGCCGTCACCCAGGTTAAAGTCGAGGCGTTGCAGCGTGAAGGCGCCCTCCGCCACTTCGTTGCCCGCGGGGTCCTTCTTCATCAGCACCGGAATGGCGATGTCGCGCGACTGGCCCTTCAGCGTAAGCGTGCCAGCGATCTCGTAGCGGTTGTCGCCCAGCGCCTTGAGGCCCGTGGACTCGAATTTCGCCAGCGGGAACTTCGAGGTGTCGAACCAGCGTGGTCGCTTGACGACCGATTCGGCTTCCTCGCTACCGAGCGCGACGCTGGCGAGATCGATCTCGAAATCGGCGCGCGAGCGCGCGAGATCGGCGGGCTTGAAGTCGACGTTGGCCTTCCAGCGCCGGAACTTGCCTTCGACATTGATGCCCATCTGCTTCGACACGAAGCGGATCTCGCTGCGGTCGATCAGCACGCCATGGGCGCCGGCGCTGCCACTGGCCATCAGCAGCACGGCCAGCGGGGGAATGAAGGGATGGAGGAGGCGCACAGGGACCCTTTCACGGAGTGGACTACATCGGGTGTGACCGCGGCAGATGACGAGAAGTTCACGGCGGCGGCGGGCCACGCGCCGCTATAATCGGACAACTTCCCGCGTCGAAATCCCGAGTGTCTTTGCACGCCCTCCGCCACGCGCTCTACTGCCTCGCCCGATGGACGATTCTGCGCCGCGGACTGGCGTTGGCGGCCAGCGTCGTCGCCTTGGGCTGCGGGGTGCCTGCCAGCGGGCAGACCGCGCCCGCAGCCCCGGTCGCGGCAACGCCGGCCTTACAGGTCGCCGCAACGCCCGCGCCGCGCCGTCCCAAGATCGGCCTGGTCCTTTCGGGGGGCGGCGCCCGCGGCATGACGCACGTTGGCGTGCTGAAAGTCATCAAGCAGCTGAACATACAAGTCGACTTCATCGCCGCCACCTCCATGGGCGCGATCGTCGGCGGCCTCTACGCCAGCGGGATGTCGCCCGAGCAGATGGAGAAGCAGCTGGAGGAGGTGAGCTGGCCGACGCTGCTGTCCGACAGCCCGGCGCGCGGCGACGTCAACTTCCGCCGCAAGGAATTCGAGGCACTCTTTCCGCTGGGCCTCGAGATCGGCTACCGCGACGGCAAGTTCCGCACGTTCAAGGGCGCGCTGTCAGGTTCCAACCTCGAGCTCTTCCTCCATGAATTGACGCGCAACGTCGACCGTATCGACAGCTTCGACGACCTGCCGATCCCGTTTCGCGCCGTAGCCACCGATATGGTCAACGGCGACCAGATCATCTTCTCGAAGGGCCGGCTGTACCAGGCGATGCGCGCCAGTATGTCGGTGCCCGGGATGTTCGCCCCGGTGGAACTGGAAGGACGGATCCTGGGTGACGGCGGGCTCGTCAACAACCTGCCGGTGGACGTGGTCCGCGCGATGGGCGCCGACATCGTGATCGCGGTCAACATCGGCACGCCCCTGATGAGCCGCGACCAGCTTTCCTCGGTGGTTGGTTATGCGTCGCAGATGGTGAACATCCTCACCGAACAGAACGTGCGCGCCCAACTCGGCACGCTGAGGCCGCACGACGTGCTGATTTCGCCGAACCTGGGCGAACTCACGTTCATCGACTTCGCCAAGGGGAAGGAGTTCATCGACCTGGGGACGAAGGCCGCAGAAGCGGTGCGGCCGCGCCTGGCCGCGCTCTCCACCACGCCCGCCCAGTATGCGGCGTTCGAGGCGCGGCTGTCGATACCGGTGCAAACGCTGCCGAAGACGCTCGACTTCGTGAAGGTGGAGGGCACGCAATACGCCAACCCGAAGGTGCTCGAAGACCAGATGCACACCAAGCCCGGCGAACCGTTTCAGTTGAAGACGCTGGAGAGCGATCTCACGCGCCTCTATGGCCGCGGCGACTTCGAGCAGATCGACTACGCGCTGGTGAACAAGGGCGGCCAGGAAGGCGTGGTCGTGAATGTGACCGAGAAATCGTGGGGCCCCAATTTCCTGCGCTTCGGCCTCTTCCTCTCCACCGACCTGCAGGGCGATTCCACATTCAACGCGCTTGCCGGGCACCGCCGCGTCTGGCTCAATAGCCTGGGCGCGCAGTGGACCAACGAGGTGGTGCTGGGAAGCACACGCCGCTACGCCACCGAGTTGTACCAGCCGCTGTCGCTGGGCAACGCGCTCTACGTGTCGGCCTATGGGCTCGCGCAGCGCGCCCCGGACTATGTCTTCGACGGCAATAGCCGCGTCGCAGAATACGACATCCTGACGCAGACCGCCGGGATCGACCTCGGCACTACGTTTGGCACGTCGGGCGATATCCGGCTGGGCTACCGGTGGGCACACTTTCGCGCCGATCCGGAGATCGCCGCCAAGGACGATCCGAACAATCCGGTGCTGGCGCCCAATTTCACGATCAAGACCACCGAAACCGGACTGCGGCTGATGGTGCGATGGGACAATCTCGACAACCCGTTCTTTCCGCGCAAAGGCTTGCGCGCCATCGCCGAGGCCTTTGTCGGACCGCAACAGCTGGACTTCAAGATCCAGGAACAGACAATCAAGCTCGACTTTGACAACGCCGCACGCGCGAGCGTCGACGCCAATTACGCATTCGAGATCGATCGCAGGAATTTCTTCAATGTCGGTTTCAGGGCAGCAGGCGTACGCGACGAACAGAACAACGTCATCACCGACTTCTCGCTCGGCGGATTTCTCCAGTTGTCGGGCCTGCGCACCAACCAGCTGTCGGGCAGCTACCTGGGCTTCGCGCGCCTCGTCTACTACCACGAGCTGATGCAGGTGCCCATCATTGGCGGCTCCGTCTTTGCCGGTGCCTCCATCGAAACCGGCAATACGTGGGACACGCGCGACGCGATTTCGTCAAAGGACCTCATCTCCGCCGGCAGCCTGTTTCTGGCCGCCAACACCTGGCTGGGGCCGGCCTACATCGCATATGGCCGCGCCAGCGGCGGACAATCGACGTACTACCTGTTTCTCGGCCGGCCGTGACGATGGCGCCGACGGCGAATGCCGCTTGGATCGCGCGCAGCCGCGCGGCGGTGTGGCACCCCTGTACGCAAATGAAGGCACACGAGACGCTGCCGCTGTTGCCGATCGCGCGCGCGGAGGGCGCGTGGCTGCATGACTTCGATGGTCATCGTTACCTCGACGCAATCAGCTCATGGTGGGTCAACCTCTTCGGCCATGCCAATCCGCGCATCAACGCGGCGCTGCGCGACCAGTTGGAGCGCCTCGATCACGTGCTGCTGGCCGGGTGCACGCATGCGCCAGTGGTGGAATTGTCGGAGCGGCTTGCGGCACTGGCGCCGGCGGGACTGGGACACACCTTCTATGCGTCGGACGGCGCGTCGGCCACCGAGATCGCGCTGAAGATGAGCGTGCATTACTGGCGCAATCGCGGCCTGCCCGACAAGTGCCGGTTCGCGGCACTGGAAGGCGGCTACCACGGCGAGACCGCCGGTGCGCTCGGCGTCACCGACGTCGCGCTGTTTCGGGCAGCCTACGGGCCGCTGTTGCAGCAGCCCGCGTTGCTGCCGTGCCCCGATCCGCGCCATGGCGTCACCGTCCTTGCCGCGGCTGCGGCGCTGGACGCGCACCTGGCCGCGCATCATGCGACCACCGCCGCGCTGATCCTCGAACCACTGGTTCAGGGCGCCACCGGCATGGCGATGTACGACGCGGCCTATCTGGCGCAGGCACGCGCGATCACGGCAAAGTACGGCGTCCACCTGATTGCCGACGAGATCATGACGGGTTTCGGCCGGACCGGGACCATGTTCGCGTGGGAGCAGGTGCCCGCCCCCGCGCCGGACTTCCTGTGCCTGTCGAAGGGCATCACCGGCGGCGTGCTGCCACTGTCCTGCGTGCTGACCACCGATGATGTCTTCGCGGCGTTCTACGCCGACGACACCACGCGCGGCTTCCTGCATTCGCACTCCTACACCGGCAACGCGCTGGCCTGCCGCGCGGCGCTGGCGGTCCTCGACATTTTCCGCGACGACGACGTGATCGGCGTCAATCGTGCGCGCGCCGCGCGCTGGCAGTCGATCCTGATGCCAGTGGCCGCGCATCGCGCCGTCTGCCATTTCCGCCAATGCGGCATGATCGTCGCGTTCGACGTCACGTCCGCGCGGCCGGATTTTTCACGCTGGTGGTTCGAGCAGGCGCTGGCGCGCGAATTGCTGGTACGTCCGATCGGCAGTACCGTCTACTTCATGCCGCCCTACATCATTACCGACGACGACATGCAATTGCTGGCCACCCGCACACTCGACATCCTGGAACACGCATGACCCGCAACCGCACGCTGGCCGTCGGCTTCGCCGTACTGCTGGGAGCCGGCGTTACGCACGCGGCGCTGCCCGGCGCGGTGGCGCGGGCGTTCAAGGACGCCGGTATTCCGCTGGGCAACGTCGCGGTGGTGGTCCGCGAAGCCGGCATGCCGAGCGCGCTCTTCGCGCACGACGCCGACCGGCCGATGAACCCCGCCTCGGTGATGAAGCTCGTCACCACGTTCGCCGCGCTCGAACTGCTGGGGCGCGACTACCGCTGGAGGACCGAGGCCTACCTGGACGGCCGGCTGAGCGCGAAAGGCACGCTCACCGGCAACCTGCTGCTGCGCGGCACCGGCGACCCCAAGATCACGATCGAACCGTGGCAGCTCTTCATGGCGGACCTGCGCGCGCGCGGCCTCACGAAGATCACCGGTGACCTGATTCTCGACCGCACATTCTTCAAGCTGCCCCCGCACGACCCGGCCGCCTTCGACCAGGAGCCGCAACGCCCCTACAACGTCGGCCCCGACGCACTGCTCGTCAATTTCAAGTCGGTGCGCATCGGCTTCGCGGCCGACGTCGCCAAGGGCACCGTGCCGGTGATGTTCGATCCGCCGCTGGCGGAGATCGCCCTCACGGCCACGCCCCAGCTATCGAACGGCGATTGCGGCGACTGGCGCGCGACGATCGGCGCCAGCTTCATCAATGGCGCGGAGACAGCGTCGGCATCGTTTCCGGGCCGCTACTCGCGCCAATGCGGCGAGCGTGACTGGTACGTCAGCCTGCTCGATCACCCGAACTATGTGCACGGGATGTTCACCACGTACTTCCGCGCGGCAGGCGGCGATTTCGGCGGCGGGGTCCGGGACGGCCGCGCGCCACGCAATGCCACGCCGTTTGCCGTGATGGAATCCGCCCCCCTGTACGACATCGTGCGCGACGTGAACAAGCTGTCCAACAACGTGATGGCCCGACAGATCTTCCTCACGCTGGCCACGACGCGCCATCCGCCCCCCGCGACCGTCGCGCTGGCCACCGACGTGGTGCAGAAGTGGCTGCAGGAAAAGAAGTTGGCGCTGCCCGGCCTGGTGATCGAAAACGGCTCGGGGTTGTCACGCCGCGAGCGGATCACCGCGGGGGGCCTGACGCGGCTGCTGATGGCGGCGGACGCAAGCCCGGTCCGCGAGGAGTTCGCAAGTTCGCTGGCGGTCGCGGCACTCGACGGCACGCTGCAGCGCCGGTTCCAGAACGGTTCGGTGTCGGGCCAGGCGTTCCTGAAGACCGGCTCGCTCGAAGGGGTGCGCGCGCTGGCCGGGTATGTGATCGACGCCGAAGGCCGGCGCTACACCGTGGTGGCGATCATCAATCATCCGGCGGCCGCGCGTGGCGCACCGGCGCTGGACACGCTGGTGCAATGGGTCTACCGCGACGCGGGTTCGTGGGACCCCGCGCTGCATCGCTGACGCGTCGCGCGCGCCAGCGATGCCCGCTACCTCTAAACGCCCGGGATGGCGCGACTGTCCTTGAAGAGCAGGTAGCCCTTCACCACACGGTAGAGCACCCAAACGCCCGACACGAACCAGATCCCGAAGGCGATCGGAATGCCGATCAGGATCAAACCCAGTGTCAGCATCACCATCCAGCCGAGCATCGACCAGAGCAGTGACCACCAGAAAGTACGGATCAGCCAGGTCAAATGCGGCGCCACCCACGTCCCGGCCGCATCGTCGCGTTTTACATAGCAGACGATGACGCCGATGATGCCCAGCACGCCGAACACGGGGGCGATCAAAGGCAGGCCGGACGAGGCAATCGAAACGACTGCCGCGATGGCGAACAACGCGTAAGCCAGCACGCCCGCGGTGATGGGCGCGGTGGAAGCGGCAGAAGCAGCTTGCGGTGCAGGAAAATCGGCCACGGCAGAACTCCGGATCAACTGACACGCCGCACGTCGGCGTCCGTGGCGCAAAAGATGAGGCCGCCGGGGCGGGACGTCAATAGCCGGGGGACGACCGGCGCCAGGGCCGGACGGCGCGGGCGGCCGGTGCGACGGAAAACGCCTAGTACAGGTGCACACCCGGGCGTGGCTATAATGCCCCTCCAGGTCGAACATTGCCTGAAACCCCTTCCCTGCCAATGGAGTTGACCATGTCCGATAATGTCCGCGACAAACTCGTCGACGAATTCTCGTCCGTCTTATCCGAAGCCGAATCCCTGCTCGACAAGGCCTCCCGCGAAACCGGCGACAAGGCGCGCGACCTGCGCACGCAGGTGGAAGCGCGGCTGCTGTCGGCCAAGTTGAAGCTGCAGGAACTGGAAGGCGCCGCGGTCGATCGCGCCAAGCAGGCCGCGCGCGTGACCGACGACTACGTGCACGACCATCCGTGGCAGGCGATCGGCATCGCCGCAGGCGTCGGCCTGGCGGTGGGCCTGCTGATGAACCGCCGCTAAGGATCCCGCGCGGGCCATGTGATGACGGAACCAGGCGAACCCGACGCGGGCCGGCCGCCGCTGCGCGAGTCGGTCGCGTCGCTGCTGGCGTCGCTGGTGGGCTCGGTCCGCACCCGGATCGAGCTGGCGTCGGTCGAGTACGCGGAGGAACGATCGCGTCTCGGCCAACAGCTTGCGCTGCTGATCGCCGGTCTGGGTTGCCTGCTCTTCGCGGTGCTGTTCGTCGCGCTGGGCGTGGTTGCCTGGTACTGGGACACGCATCGGTTCGCGGCCATCATCGGCGTGATCGTCGTGTTCGCCGGCGCTGGCGCGGCACTGTTCTGGTGGCGTTCTGAAGTTTCGCGATCGGCGCCCTCGCCGTTTGTTGCCTCGCTGGCGGAGCTCGAAAAGGATCGCGCCGCGCTGGCGCGGGCGTCAAAACGGCGGCATTTCCCATGACAGCGCGGAGTGGTACGCCTTGAGCAGCGCACGCGAACTGGCGGACCGCAAGGCGCGGCTGATGGCGGAGGCCGATCTGCAGCGGATGCAGGCACTGCTGGCCTGGCACGACGTCAAGAGCGTCGTGTCACCGCCGCGGAAGCCCAGCACACCCGGCTCCCGGGCCTTCGGCATTGCCTCGAAGCTGCTGATGGTGGCGATCCCAGTGCTGGGCGTGGGCAAATTGCGGCGGGTGATGCGCTATGCGTCGCTCGGCATGATGGCGTTTCGCGCGTTCCGCTCCTGGCGCGGCTAAGCGCTTAAAAAAGGGGCCAGGCTAGAAACCCAACGCCCGCCACAACACATCTACGCGCGCCTTCACCGCCGCATCCATCGCGATGGGACGGCCCCATTCGCGCGATGTCTCGCCCGGCCACTTGTTCGTGGCGTCGATACCCATCTTGCTGCCGAGACCGGCGACGGGCGACGCGAAATCGAGGTAGTCGATCGGCGTGGACTCCACCAGCAGCGTGTCGCGCGCCGGATCGACGCGCGTGGTCAACGCCCACACCACTTCCTTCCAGTCGCGGATGTCGATGTCGTCATCGGTGACGATGATGAACTTCGTATACATGAACTGCCGCAGAAAGCTCCATACGCCGAACATCACCCGCTTGGCGTGCCCGGCGTACTGCTTCTTCATCGACACCACGGCCAGCCGGTACGAGCATCCCTCCGGGGGCAGGTAGAAGTCCGAAATTTCAGGAAATTGCTTCTGCAGCAGCGGCACGAACACTTCGTTCAACGCCACACCCAGCATCGCCGGCTCGTCCGGCGGCTTGCCGGTGTACGTCGAGTGATAGATCGGGTCGCGTCGCAATGTGATGCGCGCGATCGTCAGCACGGGGAAGCGCTCGACCTCGTTGTAGTAGCCGGTGTGGTCGCCGAACGGACCTTCCAGCGCGGTCTCGTAACCCGTGGGATCCGCGGCATCCGGCGCGATGAAGCCTTCCAGCACGATCTCGGCGGACGCGGGCACCTGCAGGTCGTGGGAGAGGCACTTCACGATCTCGGTGCGCCCGCCGCGCAGCAAGCCGGCGAATTGATACTCGGACAGCGAATCGGGCACCGGCGTGACGGCACCGAGGATCGTCGCGGGATCGGCCCCCATTGCGACTGCAATGGGAAACGGCGTGCCCGGGTGCGCGCGCGCGTGATCGCGAAAATCGAGCGCGCCGCCCCTTGTGCTAAGCCAGCGCATGATCACCTTGTTGCGCGCAATCACCTGCTGCCGGTAGATGCCCAAGTTCTGCCGCTTCTTGTGCGGGCCGCGCGTGACGGTGAGGCCCCACGTGATGAGCGGGCCCACGTCGTCCGGCCAACACGTCTGCACCGGGAGCCGCGCGAGGTCGACATCCGCGCCCTCCCACACCACGTCCTGGCATGGCCCGGAGTTGCGCTCCTTCGGCGCCATGTCCAGTACCTTCATGAACACCGGCCGCGTGTTCTGCCACGCGTCCATCAGGCTCTTCGGCGGCTCGGGCTCCTTCAGGAACGCGAGAAGCTTGCCGATCTCGCGCAGCGCTTCGCGCCAGTCGTCGCCTTCCACCCCCATCGCGCGCGCCACGCGCTGCGGCGTGCCGAAGAGATTGCCGAGAACGGGAATCGTGCCGCCACCGGGCGCGCGGAAGTCGCCCACCGGTTGTTCGAACAACAGCGCGGGGCCGCCCGCCTTCAGCACGCGGTCGCACAGCTCCGTCATCTCGAGCTTCGGGTCCACCCGCTGCGTCACGCGCCGCAGTTCGCCGCGCGCCTCGAGCTGGTGGATGAAATCGCGAAGATCGCGGTAGGCCATGGAGGATGATTGTCGCGCGGCTCAAGGGGCGCCGCGGAGGACATCGCGGCCAGCGCATTGTAACCAACGCTAGAATGGCGGATGGACAAAGCGCACGACGGGCGTTTTCTGCATGCGCGTCGTGTCGTGTTCGGGATCGTGCTCGCCAGCTTTGTCCTCTCCTTCTTCCATCGGACGGCGCCTGCGGCGATAGCGGGCGAGTTGACACGCGCTTTCGCGATCAACGCCGCCACGCTCGGCACCGTCGCCGCGACGTATTTTTACGTCTACACCCTGCTGCAGATCCCGGTGGGCGTGCTGGCCGACACGCTCGGCCCGCGCCGGATCCTGACCTTCGGGTCGCTGCTCGCCGGCATCGGCTCCATCGCCTTTGCGCTGGCGCCAACGTGGGAAGTGGCGGCGCTGGGACGCACGTTGGTAGGCGTCGGCGTGGCTGTGGCGTTCATCGGTATCCTCAAGGTCAGCGCCGTATGGTTTCCCGCCAATCGCTTCGCCACGCTGAACGGCGTCACGATGTTCGCTGGCAACATCGGCGCCGTGATCGCGGGCGCGCCGCTCGCGTGGCTCGTCACGCAGACGTCATGGCGCAATGTGTTCCTTGGTCTGGCCGCATTGTCGTTGCTGCTTGGCGCGGCCACATGGTGGAAAGTGCGCGACCGCCCGCAGGACTTGGGCTTCGTGCCGGTGAATGCACTCGCCCCCGCTACGGGTGTCGCCGCGCATTGGTCGCTCGCACTGCGCCAGGTGCTCGCCAATCCCGCCACGTGGCCGGGCTTCTTCGTCAACGTCGGCATCGGTGGCAGCTATCTCGCGTTTGCCGGACTTTGGGCCGTGCCTTACCTGGTCGAGGTCCACGGCATGTCGCGTGTGACCGCAGCCCAGCACGGCAGCCTGTTGCTACTGGGAGTGGCGTTCGGCGCGCTGGCCATCGGCACGCTGTCCGATCGACTGGGCAGCCGCCGCGGCCTGATGCGCGCCTGCACGATGCTGTTCGCGCTGTCGTGGCTGCCGTGGCTGCTCGACGTGCGCTGGCCGCTGGCCGCAACGCTCGCGTGGTTCCTGCTGATGGGCCTGTTGATTCCCGGCTTCACGCTGTCGTGGGCCGTCGCCAAGGAAGTGAACCGGCCCGCATATTCCGGCATGGCCACGTCCGTCGTGAACGTCGGCATCTTCCTCGGCACCGGGATCCTGCAACCGTGGGTAGGCCACATGCTCGATCGCGGCCGCGCGGCCGGCGACGTGGCTCTGGCGTGGCAGCACGCACTGGCGGTGATGGCGGGTAGCGCGTTGCTGGGCGCGCTGTCCTCGTGGCTGGTGCGCGAGCGACCGCCCACGCGCCACCCGTAGCCGGCTCAGATCACGCTAGCCGCGCCACCGTCCATCGGAGTGATCGCGCCCGTCACATAGCTCGCCGCGTCGGAGGCGAGGAATAGCGCCACCTGCGCCGCTTCTTACGGCGTGCCCAATCGACGCAACGGGATCTTAGACTGCTGCTGCGCCAGCAACTCGGCCTCAGGCGTGCCGGTCATCTTAGATTCCACCTTGATCACCACACCTCGTGCGCGCGCCGCCATCTGCTTGATCACGATGTCGAGCGGCTGGATCGTACTGTGCCTTGTTTTCCATGTTCGATGGCACGACCAAACCTCGCTTCAGTTGACTTTCGTTGCCGCGCTCGGCGCGGCGCGGGATGCAAGCTGTACACGCAGGAACGCGCGAACGTTCTCCATGGCCGCAGCGCGCGCTGCAGGATTGGGTCCGGTGGTGACGCCTTGCCCGGGATTCACGCCATTGGGCACATCATGGCGCATCGCCACGCGACCCGTCGGCGCATCGAATCCATGATAACTGTCGGGATACACGCGCACCGTCAACGGCATGCCGGCGGCACGCATAGCTTCCTCCAGCGCCACGCACGGTTGCGCGGGCGTCCAGTCGTCGACGGCGCCGATGTGGATGGCGGTCATGGCGGCAGGGCGCCAACGCGGACCTGCGCGCAGCGACGCCGTGCATCCCGGATAGAACGCGACGGCCGCGCGAAAAAATGGCGGCGCGTTCGCACCCGTACGCAGCGCCGCCACCCGCGCATTCTCCGCGTTGATCGTGGCCAGCGTCGTGCTGCCGCCATGTGACCACCCGACGATCGCGATGCGCCGCGCGTCGACGCCCGGCAACGCCGCTGCAAACGCAAGCGCACCCAACGCGTCAAGGCGCCGGGTTGCGGCGTTGATCGTGCGCTCCCCCGTCTTGATCGTGCACACCTGCCGATGCCCGCGCGGGTTGAAGCTGTCGGGCCACAATACGGCGTAGCCATCGTCGAGGAATGCCTGCGTCCACATCGCGAAACGATCGGACAGCATGCCCTCGGAGCCCTTGCGGGTGCTGAACATGCCGCCGCAGCCATGCACCCCGACGATGAGCGGGACGGTTGCGCCGGCCGCCGCGTTGGCAGGACGGAACAGCAATGCCGGCACCATCGTCCGCGCGCCGTTCGCCTCTGCGTCCAGTGAAGGCAATTCCAGCTTCTCTGCGGCCGGCAATGCAGCGTGCGTGACGCCGGTCATCGTGACTGAGGACAATATCGCAAGTGCGCAGAGGATTCGGGCAGTCGGCATGGCCGTCTATTTTTTTCCCGGGTCGAGCTTCGGGGCCAGCTCGATCTTCCAATCGACCGGACCGCGTTCGAAGCGTTGCTTCAACTTGGTCAGCGACCATGCGTTGCCGCCCTGGAACATCTTGTACAACGCGTCGAATTCCGGTCCCGGAGCATACCCGACGCCCGACATCACGATGCGCGTTGCAGCCGACCCGAGCGGCTCGAATTCCACGACAGACACCACTCGCCCGAACGATTCCGGGTGCGGGAAATTCGGCGGCGCCTGCACGTTGCGGAACACCAGCAGACGGTCGGGCAGCCACGCAATGTACTGGTTCTTGATGTTGCCGCGGTCGCCCGGCTTCGCGTCAAGGCGGTACGCCGTTTCGATCACGCCGCCAACGCGTGCATCGCCCACAGCAAACGGCACCGCCCAGCTCTTCCAGCCTTCGGTGGTCGCAAACGCGGCGAACGCATCCTTGGCCGACGCGGGGACATCGATGCGCAACTGCAACGTGCGATCGCCATTGGCTTCGACGAACGACGTGTCGGTGACATCGGGAAAACCGGGCATCGCCGCGTAGGCGGGCAGCATTGCGCAAGCCACCAGCATGGGGAGCATCCAGCGTGAACATTGCATGCGGTTCATCGTCATACCTCCCCGTTTCACCACCACAAGAAGTCTTGTAGGCGAGGCTTCAGCCTCGTGGGTTCAGTGCCGCGGAAACCCGCGAGGCTGAAAGCCTCGCCTACAAGCACCGCCACGAGAATTCAATCCTTGGCCAGATGATCCGCAATCGCCCGCCACTCGGCAAGCTTCTCCGCCAGCGGCCGCGTATAGGCGGGGCTGGTGGATGGCAGCGCCAGCGTCGCATAGCCTGCCACCTCCCATGCCGGGGCCGCACGCGCCGCGGTCTTGCCGTTGAAGCATACGAGATCGACAGCAGGTGCGCGGCGCGCGACTTGCGCTGGCGTGGCGAACGTTGCGTCACGGATCGCCGCATCGAGGCTGCCGGGGCGAGCGCACGCGATGATCGTGTCCCATAGTCCAACTTGACGCGCACGCAATCGTTCAAGGCGCGCCGTGTAGACCATCGCCACCAGCGGTTCATCCAGCAATGCGGCCATGATCGGCCAGAAGTGATTGCGCGGATGCGCGTAGTACGCGCCGGCGGCAAGCGACGCCATTGCGGGAAAGCTGCCGAGCACCAGCACGCGCGTGCGCGGCGCCAGCAGGGGCGGCAGTCCACGCAGTCGAGGGGCCGGCGGTGTCAGAAGGTGCGTGGCCACGCGTTCAGCCGGAACGCGAAATCGAGTACCACGCCGACGAAGATCGCGAAGCCCAGCCAGTGGTTGGACAGGAAGGCACGGAAGCACTGCTCGCGATCGCGGGTGCGGATCAGCGCGAGGTGATAGCCCGCCAGCACCAGCGCGATGCCGAGGCAGCCGAAGTAGTTGACGCCAAGACGAACCCGCCAGCCCACCCACGCCATGCCGGCAAGGTAGATGGCATAGCACACGGCGACCGCAAGCACGTCGAAGCGGCCGAAGGTCAGCGCCGACGTGCGCATGCGAAGCTTGATGTCGTCGTCGCGATCCACCATTGCGTACTCGGTGTCGTAGGCGATGACCCAGAAGAGGTTCAGTCCGAAGAGCACCCAGCCCATCCACGGCACGCGATCGAAGACGGCCGCATACGCCATCGGGATGCCGAATGAGAACGCCACGCCGAGGAACGCCTGCGGCAGCGCAAAGAACCGCTTGAAGAACGGATACGCGACGGCGATGGCCAGCCCCGCGAACGACAGCAGGATCGTCGTCTTGTTGGTCGCGACCACCACCAGCAGGAAGCCGGACAACGCAAACCCGGCGGCGACCACCAGCGCCTCCCAGGGCGCAATCACGCGCCGCGCCAGCGGGCGTCCTGCGGTGCGCTTCACGTGCGGATCGAAATCGCGGTCCACCCAGTCGTTGAACGCACAGCCCGCGCACCGCATCACGATCGTGCCCAGCGTGAACACGAGGACCAGTGCGCCTGCCGGTGCGCCGGACGACGCGATCCACAACGCCGTGAGCGTAGGCCATAGCAGCAGCAGGATGCCGATCGGCTTGTCGAGGCGCACCAGCTGCTCGTACGCGTCGAGACGCTGCTTCCATGTCAACCGGGGCGGCGACCCACTGGACTCCGGCACCGAGGGCAGGTTCTGGGGCGTGCTCACAGCGCCAGTTGCAGCTGCTTTTTCAACTGCTTCGGCACCACCGCCGCCAGCATCACCTGCGGCGTGGGATAGGCAAGACGCACGCGCAATTCCCGTTTCATCCGCGCATTGGCGAGGCGCCGCGATTCGCTCATGAACGACAGCAGGATGGGTGCGATCCGCTGTTCGGCCTCTTCCCATGAAACGCGCGGCGGGCGCGGCAACTGATGCGCATCGGCCACCATGTCGAACCAGCCGCCCATCTTCAATTGCGCATCATCGGTGACGTTGTAGGCGCGATTGGGCTGCCCGTGGAATAGCGCGGCGATGATCGCGCGCGCAAGATCGTCGGCGTGGATGTGATTGGTGAAGACGTCGTCGTCGGGTGCCAGGACCGGGGTGCCCTGCCGGATGCGTTCGAGCGGCAGCCGCGTCTGCGCGTAGATGCCGGGTACCCGCAGGATCGCGAGCGGCACGCCGCGCCGCGCCGCCCACGCGCGCACGCGGTCCTCGGCGGCCACGCGCCGGCGCGCCCGCGGCGTGGCCGCCCGGCGCGGTTGGGTTTCGTCGATCTGCGCACCGGCGCAGTCGCCGTAGACGCCGGACGTGGAAATGTAGACAAAGCGACGGGGTATAATTTGCGCACGCGACAACGCGGCCAGCAACTTTTGTGTTCGCGGATCATCGCGTCCTTCGGCGGGCGGCGGTGCCAGGTGCACAACGCCCCACGGCGCGGTATTCAGGCGGCGCAACGATGCCACGTTGTCCAGGTCGGCCACCAGCGGCAGGATGCCATGCTGGCGCAACTTGGGGCAATCGTCAGCGCGGCGCGTCAGCCCGATCACGCGCGCCCGACCACGCAGCATGGCGGCGACGCGCAGCGCGACATCACCGCAACCGATCAACAGGATTCTCTGCACGCTTAGCGACCCTGGTTTCGCCTCGTTGCGGTACGTGCAACGGCGTGAAACGGAATGGCCCGAATGACTTTCGAGATTACCATAAAGCCGAGCGACCATCGCTTCGC
>JBBQEY010000041.1:0-19862 GCA_038321425.1 Burkholderiales bacterium
GCAAGCAACCGGAGAACGCCACGGCATGGCGTGAACTGAGCATGGGCTACACTAACATGCGCCAGTACGCCGACGCGCTGGAGGCCGGCACGACGGCCGCGAAGCTGGCGCCAGCGGATCCGCTCGTCTGGCGCAATCTAGCGCAGGTGAACCTGGACCTCAAGGAACCGGAAGCGGCGCTGAAGGCGTACGAGAAGGCGGCCGCGCTCAACGCCCTCGACGTGTACAGCATGCTGCAGGTCGGCCTCATCAATGTCGAACTCAACCGGTTGCCCCAGGCGCGCGAAGCCTTTGACCGCGTGCTGGCCGCCGACCCCGACAATCCGGAAGCGTTGTGTGGCACCGCATCGATCGCGCAACGGCAGGGGCGCGGCAAGGATGCCGACGCCGCGTCGAAGTCGCGGCGCGACCGCAAGTGCCGGGAAGCTCCGGCCGCGGCCGCGTTGGCCGTTGCCAACCGCAAGTAGCAAAAGCGCCGACCCCGGCGGGCTATCATGCCCCGTCGGGTATCGAGGCAGGTGGCGCATGCGCAGCGCAGGTGCGGGCTTCTCCATGATGGAAGTGCTGGTGGCGTTGGCAATCGTGGCCATCCTCGCTACCTTGGCCATTCCTTCGTTCCAGAACAGCATCGTGCGCGACCAGATCGTGACCGCCGCGCCATTGGCCAATCTCGCGAAGAAGCCGGTGGAGGCGATGTGGGCGGCAGCGCAGGCACTCCCGGCGGACAACGCCGCTGCGGGCCTGCCGGCCGCCGACAAGATCGTCAACAATTACATCAGCGCCGTCGCCGTGCAGGACGGTGCGATCCACATCACGTTCGGCAACAATGCGCACGCGGCGATCAAGGGCAAGATGCTGACGTTGCGTCCCGCCGTGGTGGAAGACACGCCGGTCGTTCCGGTGGCGTGGGTCTGCGCGTTCGCGGTCCCGCCGGACAAGATGACGGTCAAGGGCGAAAACCGCACCGATATTCCCGTCGCGATGCTGCCGTTCAATTGCAAAGGCTCATGACGCGCGTTTGACCTCGCGGCGCCAGCCGTGACACACTGCGCCCTATAGCCGCCACGCCCCTCAACGCCCCCGCTGCAGGGGGCATTGCACAGGAGATTACCCAATGGATACCGCCATCATTTCCCTCCTGTCGGCTGCCGCCTGACGGACGGCTTGGCCTCGATCGCTGCGGCGATCCGCGTGGCAGTGCTTGGCGCCATAAACCGGCGCCACGGTAACGCACCCTGAGGTACTTCGTTTTCGCGCCCGTGTCGGGCGCGCCGCCGACGTTTGTTCTACCGGATGCCTTGGCGCTTGCGTGCCGGGGCGCTCTGGCGCGTTCCGCTCATGCGGCGCGCGCCGCGAACAACGAAGGCACACGCTCATCATGCTTGAATACGATGTCGAAGCGCTCTCTGCATTGGGTCTAACCCCCGCTCTGGCGGGGTTGGTTGCCGTAATGCCCGCCACCACGGACACGACGCTGCATCTGATGCGCGTCACCGAAGTACACCGCGAATCGGTCACTGTTCACGACGGACGCAGCGAACGCGCGGCGCGCGCGCTGCCGCGCGTCACGCGCGCATTGGCGGAAGCCGGCACCGCCGTGGCCGTGGGCGATTGGGTACTGGTCTCGCGTGATATGCACGCCCAGCAATGGGTAGTGCAGCAGCTGCCACCACTGTCGCATATCGTCCGGCGCGATGGCGATGGCCGCCGGCATCCGGTCGTCAGCAACGTGGATACCGCGCTGCTGGTGATGGGCCTCGACGACGACTTCAATCCGCGCCGGCTCGAGCGCTATCTGGCGCTGGTGCACGGCGATGCGATCACCCCGGTGGTCGTGCTGACCAAGCTCGACGTGGCGGCCACCACGCCCGATGCGCTCGATGCGCGACTGGACCAGTTGCGCGGGCGCATACCGTCGACCATCGACGTGCTGAGCGTGAATGCCACCGATGCATCGGCCGCCGCTGCTCTTGCGAGTTACCTCGGTCGTGGCCAGACGCTGGTGCTGCTGGGATCGTCCGGCGCGGGCAAATCCACGCTGACCAACACGCTATTGGGTGCGGCCGTTCAGGACACCGGCGCCGTGCGCACACACGACAGTCGCGGCAAGCACACGACCACCGTACGGTCGCTGCACTGCCTGCCGGGAGGCGCGTGCGTAATCGACACGCCGGGATTGCGCACGCTGCGGCCTGATAGCGATGAAGCGGCCATGGCCAGCAGCTTTGCCGATGTCGTGGAGCTGGCGGCGCAATGCCGCTTCCGCGATTGCCGGCACGCGGAGGAACCCGGATGCGCGGTACGCGAGGGCGTCGATGCCGACCGGCTGCGCAATTATCACAAGCTGCTGCGAGAGGCGCGCCGCGACACGATGACCGCAATCGACCGGCAGAAGCAGCTGGCGCAGTGGAAGATTCGCGGCAAGGCCGCCAAGGCCCGCATGGCAATGAAGCGCGGCACTTGAGACGGCGGCGGCTGTCGCGTGCACCAATCGCTGGCGGCGCGCGTCGTGACGCGGGTGCGCTGACATCGAGGCAGACTCCGCTATCATGCGGGCTCGGGAGGGTTCCATAACAATGCCTGTCATCACCACCATCGAAGACCTGCGCGTGCTGGCGCAACAGCGCGTGCCGCGCATGTTCTACGACTACGCCGATTCCGGATCATGGACCGAGTCCACCTACCGGGCCAACGAATCGGATTTCCAGAAGATCAAGCTGCGCCAGCGCGTGGCGGTGAACATGGAAGGGCGCAGCACCGCAACGACGATGATCGGTACGCCCGTAGCCATGCCCGTCGCGATCGCGCCCACCGGCATGACGGGCATGCAGCACGCCGACGGCGAGATCCTCGGCGCCAGGGCCGCGGAAAAGTTCGGCATACCGTTCACGCTGTCCACGATGAGCATCTGTTCGATCGAGGACATCGGGGCCCACACCACCAAGCCATTCTGGTTCCAGCTCTACGTGCTGCGCGACCGTGATTTCATCGGTCGCCTGATCGACCGCGCCAAGGCCGCGAAGTGCGGCGCGCTGGTGCTGACGCTCGACCTGCAGATCCTCGGGCAGCGGCACAAGGACCTGAAGAATGGTCTTTCCGCGCCGCCGAAGCTGACCATTCCCAACATCATCAACATGATGGGCAAGCCGCGCTGGTGCATGGGCATGCTGGGGACGTCGCGGCGGCAGTTCGGCAACATCGTCGGCCACGTGAAAGGCGTTGACGACATGAGTTCACTCTCCGAGTGGACGGCGCAGCAGTTCGATCCCACCCTCAGTTGGGCCGACGTCGAATGGATCAAGAAGCGCTGGGGCGGCAAGCTGATCTTGAAAGGCATCCAGGACGTGGAGGACGCGAAGATCGCCGTGGCGTCCGGCGCCGATGCGCTGATCGTCAGCAATCACGGCGGCCGGCAGCTCGACGGCGCGCAGTCGAGCATCGAGGCGCTGCCACCGATCGTCGATGCCGTGGGCGCGCAGATCGAAGTGCACATGGATGGCGGCATCCGCTCCGGGCAGGACGTGCTGAAGGCCGTGGCGCTGGGCGCGCGCGGCACCTACATCGGGCGGTCGTTCCTCTACGCGCTGGGCGCGATGGGCGAGGAAGGCGTCACCAAGGCGCTGCAGATCATCCACAAGGAACTGGACCTGACGATGGCCTTTTGCGGCCGGACGCGCATCGACGATGTCGATCGCAGCGTCCTGCTGCCGGGGACGTTTCCGACGTAACGACGTTCGTTTGTAGGCGAGGCTTCAGCCTCGCTGGTTTGGCGCGCGCATGGAACCCGCGAGGCTGAAGCCTCGCCTACAAGCGTTTGGGATGCGCATGGAACCCGCGAGGCTGAAGCCTCGCCTACAAGCGTTTGGCGTGGCGCGACACCGGCGGCGCAATCACGCGCGCGCGCAGCTGTCCGCATCCGCCGTCGACGTCCTGTCCGGCCGACTGCCGCAGCTTGGTCAGCACGCCACGCGCGGACAGTTCGCGCGCCATGGCTTCCGTCCGTTCGCGCGGCGGCCGCCGGTACTGGAAGCCAGGGACGGTGTTGTACGGGATCAGGTTCATCACCGCGTACTTGCCCCCGAGCAAGCCGACGATGCCGTCGATTTCATCGGCGCCATCGTTGATGCCGTCGAGCAGCGTCCACTGATACTGGATCGGGTAGCCGGTCAGGCGCGCATACGCTTCGCCTAGGCTCACCAGTTCGGCGGGATCGAGGCGTGCCGCATGGGGCAGCAACTCGGCACGCCGTGCGGCATTCGTCGAATGCAGCGACAGCGCCAGCGCCGGCTTCACGCGGCCCTGCGGCAGGCGCTCGAAGACGCGCCGGTCGCCCACCGTCGAGAACACGAGATTCTTGTGCCCGATCGTGCCTTCGGTGCCCAGCAGATCGATGGCATCGAGCACGTTGTCGAGGTTGTGCGCGGGCTCGCCCATGCCCATGAACACCACTTTCTTCACCGGACGACGCGTTCTGGCGCACGTGACCTGGGCGACGATTTCCGCGCTGCCGAGATGCCGTTGCAGTCCGTCGCGGCCGGTCATGCAGAACACGCAACCGACGGCGCATCCCACCTGCGTGGAAACACACACGCCGTCGCGCGGCAGCAGCACGCTTTCCACAGTCTTGCCGTCGGCCAGCGCCAGGAGCAGTCGGACCGCGCCATCTTCAGCGACTTCTTCCGTGTGCACACGGGCCGTGGCGTCGAGTGCGGCAGCAAGGCCGGTCAATGCGTCGCGCAATGACCGTGGCAGGAAATCTTCAGGCGCGCGCGATCCACTGTCGAGCGGTCGTGCATGCGTCCACGCGCGCAGCACGGCCTGCTCGTGACATGGCCGCGCGCCAGCGTCGCGCAGCCGCGCGCGAACCTCGCCGATACGCGTCAGCACGACAGGATCACGTCGCCAGCAGGTAGGCGCGGCTGTCGTCGAAAAAATGCGGGCCCATATCCGACCGCACGGCGGTTCCCACGCCGCTGGCGGTCAGCACTTCCAGCAACAGCGCGCTGGGCACGCCGCCATCGATGATGTGCACGGAGCGCACGCCCTCGCGCACGGCGCGCAGCGCGGCAAGGAGCCGAGGCTCCATGCCGCCATGCACGACGTGGTTGTGCAGCAGTGCTTCGGCTTCTGACGCGGTCAGGATGTGCGCGAGCTTGCCATCGCGGTCGAGCACGCCGGGCACGTTGGTCATCAGCACCAGCTTCTCGGCCTCGAGGACGCGGGCGAGCTGGCCCGCCAGCAGGTCGGAGTTAATGTGATAGGTGGTGCCGTCCGCGGCGACGCCGATCGGCATGATGACGGGCACGAAGTTACGCGACAGCAGCAACTGGATTAGCGCGGGGTCGATGCTTTCGACGTCACCGATGAAGCCGAGGTCAGGGGCATCGGGGTCGTCCGGTAACGTCATCGGCCGCGCGTTGATGAAGCGGCCGTCCTGGCCGTCGAGACCCACGGCACGTCCGCCTTGCTGGTTGATCAGTGAGGTCAGCTCCTGGTTCAGTTCGGAGAGCGCCATCTCGATCACGGTGAGCGTGCGCTCGTCGGTGATGCGGTGCCCGCGATAGCGCTCGTTGGGCAGGCCCATCTTCTGCATCAGGTCGTCGATGCCCCAGCCCCCGCCGTGCACGACGATCGGCTTCATGCCGACGAGCCGCAGCAGCGCGATGTCGCGCGCAAAGCCCGCCTTCAGCGCCGGATCGGCCATCGCGTGGCCGCCAAAGCGGATGACGAGCGTCTTGCCGTGAAACGCGCGGAGGTAGGGCAGGGCCTCGGCCAGCGTGCCGGCCTTCATCGCCGGCGTCATCAGTGGCTACTTGGGTCGCGACGCAAGGCCTTGCTGCGGGAGGCTTTCGCCATGGAGTTCCTCCTGGATGGGTTGAAAACCAGATGCGGGCCGAACTTCTAGCAGGTCGCGAGCCGGACTGTCCCGTTCTGCCGGGATATAGCCCGAATACCTGCGCCACAACATACCGTACCGGATCAGGCGACGCGGTTGGACGCTTCGCGTCCCTGCGCGAAGTCGCGCAAGCAATCGGCCAGCAGCGGCAACGCGACCAGTGCGCGAAGCAACGGCGTCACGCGCGACCGCTGCCGGTGCCCATCATTCAGGCTTGATGCCGGCGTCCTTGACGATCTTGTGCCACTTGGTCGTGTCGCTCTTCATCAGCGCACCGAGTTGCTCGGGCGTACTGGCGCGAGCTTCGACACCTTGGGCGATCAGCTTCGCCTTCACCTCGGGCAACATCATGACCTTGCCGATTTCGGTGTTGAGCCGCGCGATGACCTCGGGCGGGGTGCCGTTCGGCACGAGGATGGCCAGCCAGCCGCCGGCCTCGAAGTCCTTGAAGCCCTGCTCGGCCACCGTGGGTACATCCGGCAGCGCGGGATTGCGGTTGAGGGAGGTCACCGCCAGCCCGCGCAGCTTGCCCGCCTTGATCTGCGGCATTCCCGATGCGATCGACAACGCGGCGATCGAGATGTGGCCGCCCAGCAGGTCCGTCATCGCGGGGGCCGCGCCCTTGTATGGCACTTCCTCCATGTTGAAGTCGGCGGCTTGCATCAGCAGCACGGCGGCCAGTTGTGCGAACGTGCCGTGGCCCGCGGTGCCATACGTGATGGCCTTCGGGTTGGCCTTGGCGGCGGCGATCACATCCTTCAGGTTCTTGAACTTGGCGTCGGCAGCGCCCATGAACAGGAACGGCGAGCTCGCCACCTGGATGACGGGCGTCAGGTCCTTCAGCGGCTCGAGGCCCGGATTCTTCTGCACGGCAGGCGCGATGATCAGGTTGTCGGCCTGGCCTATCACCATGTCGTAGCCTTCATTGGGCGCGCGTACCGCCTCGACGAGACCGATCGTGCCACCGGCACCGGCCTTGTTCTCGACGATGATTGTCCAGCCGGTGGACTTGGCCAGTTCCGTCGCCAGCACCCGCGCGACGAAATCGGTGCCGCCACCCGGCGTGAACGGCACGATCAGCCGGATAGGTTTGGTGGGATAGGTTTGCGCGTGTACCGGTGCGGCGATCGCAACCAGGGCCAGCACGGCCATCAGCAAGCGAGTCATGGTGTTGCCTCCTTTGTGGTGTGAAACATCAACCAATCAACCGACCGCGCGGCGAACGCTGTCAGTGGAATAAGTGCGCAACCGCGGCCCGGCCTTCATTACCTGTCCGGGCAACGCGCGTCCGATGACCTCCTCGACCCGCCGGGCCACGACGATCAGCGCATCGAGGTCGATGCCGGTGTCGAACCCCGACTCCTCCAGCAGGTACGCGAGGTCCTCGGTGCATATGTTACCGGTGGCGCCGGGCGCGAAGGGGCAGCCGCCCAGTCCGGCAATCGATGATTCGTATTCGCGGATGCCGAGGTCGAGCCCGACCATCACATTGGCGAGGCCCACGCCGCGCGTGTTGTGGAAGTGCAGCGCGATCCGCAACGCGGGATGCCGCGCGCGGATGGCAAGAACGAGGCGCGCGACCGTCGGGGGTGTCGCCATGCCGGTCGTGTCGCCGAGCGAGATCCGATCGATGCCCAGTGCCGCATAGGCGTCAATCAACCGCATCGCCGCAGCCACCGGCACCTCGCCCTCGAACGGACACCCGAACGCACAGGCCACGGCGCCGCGCAATGGCGTCGTGGCCTGTGCGACGGCGGCAATCTCTGTGACGTGCGCCAGCGACCCGGTGATGGACGCGTTGAGGTTGGCCTGGTTGTGCGTCTCGCTGGCCGAGACGAAGCACACGATCTCGTCGACACCCGCACCCAGCGCGCGCTGCGCACCTCGGGCATTGGGGACGAGCGTGGCGAGGTGGGCCTCGCGGCGCCGGGTGACAAGCGCCAGCATGTCGTTCGCGTCGGCCAGTTGCGGCACGGCACGCGGACTGACAAACGACGTGGCCTCGAAATTGCGCAGCCCGGTGCCGATCAGCGCGTCGAGGATCTCCGCCTTCACCGCGGTGGGAATGAACAATTTTTCGGATTGAAAACCGTCACGCGTGCCCACCTCGGTGATCGAGACGGGCGGGCGCGAGGCCGGCAGGTTCGCATAGTCCATCAGGCAGCCCTTGTCGAATGCAGCGCGGCGATGTCGGCGGGACCGTAGCCTAATTCGCCCAAAATGAGATCGGTGTCGGCGCCAAGATCGGGCGGCGGCCGATGCACGCGACACGGATCGTCGGTGAACTTGATCGGAAAGCCCAGCACGTCCATCGGACCGAGGCGCGGATGGTCGATGGTAAGCCGCATCTGCTGGTGGCGCACCTGCGGGTCGTCGAAGACTTCCTTCAGCCCCATCACGCGGCCGCACGGCACGCCGGCGGCATTGAGCACGTCAAGCCAGTGCGCGATGGGCTGCTTGCGGGTCTCCGCATTGATCAACGCATTGATGGCGCTGCGGCGCTCGAAGCGGTCACGGTTGGTCAGGAATTCCGGATGCAGCTTCAGCGCGCTGAGGCCAAGCGCATCGAGCAGCTTGTGGTAGACCATGTCGTTCGACGGCGCGATCGCCACTTCGCCGTCGGCCGCGTCGAACAGACCGTAGGGTGCGACCAGCGCGTGGTCGTTGCCGGTGCGCAGCGGCTGCTCACCGGTTTCGAAATAGTGGGTGGCCAGGAACGCCAGATTGGCGATCATGCTGTCGGTCAGCGCGGTGGACACTTCCTCACCCTGGCCGGTACGTTCGCGCCGGACCAGGGCCGCGCAGATGCCCATCGCCGCGTAGGAGCCAGCGATGAGATCGGACAGCGGAGGTGCTGCGCGGGCCGGGGCTTCGCCCTCGGTGCCATTCACGCTCATGAAGCCACTCATCGCCTGCGCGATGAAGTCGAACGTGGGCCGGTCGCGGTACGGGCCATCGCTGCCGAAGCCCGTGATGTGGCAGCTGATGATGTCGGGCTTGATGGCGGCGAGTTCCGCGCGTGACAACCCGATCCTGTCCATCACGCCTGGCCGGAAGTTGTCGAGCACCACATCGGCGGTGGCGATCAGCTTGCGCAGCACCGCCTTGCCGTCCGCGCTGCGCAGGTCGAGCGTCAACGAGCGCTTGTTGCGGTTGAACGACGCAAAATAAAGGCCGAAGCCATTGCGCAGGATTCCCTGCTTGCGCACGGGATCGCCTTCGTCGACGTCCTCCACCTTGATCACTTCCGCGCCCATGTCCGCGAGGAACATCGAGCAGAAGGGGCCGGAAAGAATGCGGGAGAGGTCGACGACGCGGATGCCCTGCAGTTGCATGGTGTTCGTTCAGGTGAGTGACGCCGCCGGGCGGACGTGCACGGCGGCGGAAAAAGTGAAATATACGCGAACGCTGCGTGCGTCCTGGTCGTGGGCTTGCGGAGTATTTACGCGGCCAGGGGCACCCGTGCCACGACCGGCTTGCGGAACTGCGCGAGCAACGCGTCTTCGCGCGACCGCGCGGCGTCAATGTTGCGGCGCTTCACGTGGCCGTAGCCACGGATCGTGGCGGGCAGGGCGGCCACTTCGACGGCCAACGCGAGATTGTCGACGCGCAGCCCGCGCTCCAATTCGGCGACCGTGGCTTCGTACGCGATGATCAGTTGCCGTTCGCACTTCCGTTCCTCCGAATGGCCGAAGGGGTCGAGCCACGTGCCGCGCAAACCCTTGCAGCGGGCCAATACCGACAGCACCGGCCTCATCCACGCGCCATACGTGCGCTTGACCGGCGCGCCGGTGATCTTGTCGGGTTTCACCCATAGCGGGGGTGCCAGGTGATAGCGCAGCTTGTAGTCGCCCTCGAAGGTGGCCGCCACCTGGCGTTCGAACTCGCCGTCGGTATAGAGTCGCGCGACCTCGTATTCGTCCTTGATGGCCAGCAGCTTGAAATAGTTGCGGGCGACCGCGTCGGTGAGCATCGTGCTGCCGTGCGCCACGCGTGCCTCCGTGGCGCGCACGCGCTCTACCAGCGCGCGATACCGCTGCGCCAGCGCCCCGTCCTGGTAGGCCGTCAGTGCTTCCAAACGGCGCGCGATGGCCGTGTCCAGATCGGCCGACAGGTTGCGGTCCGTACCGATCGTCGTTTCGGCCGGCTTCGCTTGCCGCTCCACACTGGCGAAGTCATGGCAGGCCAGCCGCCCCCATTCGAAGGCGCGCTGGTTCGCGGCGACTGCCGCGCCGTTCAGCGTGATCGCCTGGAACAGCGCTTCCTTTGACACGGGGACGAGCCCCATCTGGTACGCATAGCCCAGCAGAAAGATATTGGTGGCCAGGGAATCGCCCAGCAGGCCGTTGGTCAGCCGCGTGGCGTCGAGGGTTTGCACGGCGTCCGCGCCGATCACGTCGCGCAGGCCTTCCTCCATCGCCACCCACGGCGTCTGCAGGTCCGGATTCTTGATGAACGCCACGGTCGCCATGCGGTTGGTGTTGATCACGGCGCGGGTGACCCCGCGCTGCATTCGCGTGAGGATCGAGTTCTCGGCCGTCACCAGCAAGTCGCTGCCGATCACCGCGTTAGCTTCACCGGCGGCGATGCGAATCGTGTGCAGATCCTCCGGCCGCGCGGCGATGCGCACGAACGTGGTGACCGCGCCACCTTTCTGCGCCACGCCGGTCATGTCGAGCACGGACACACCCTTGCCCTCGAGATGCGCGGCCATGCCAAGCAGCGCACCCACGGTGATGATGCCGGTGCCGCCCACGCCCGCGACGACAATCGACCACGGCTTGGCGAGCGACGGCATCTGCGGCGCCGGGATCGCCGCAAACTGGTCCTCGCTGGCGGCCAGCGCCTGGCCGCGCCGAAGCGTGCCGCCTTCCACGCTGACGAAGCTGGGGCAGAACCCGTTCTGGCAGGAGAAGTCCTTGTTGCAGGACGACTGGTCGATGGCGCGCTTGCGCCCGAACTCGGTCTCCACCGGCGTGACCGACACGCAATTCGACTTGGTACTGCAGTCGCCGCAGCCTTCGCAGACGCGAGTGTTGATGAACGAGCGGCGCTGTGGAGCGGGGAACGTGCCGCGCTTGCGGCGCCGCCGCTTTTCTGCGGCGCAAGTCTGGTCGTACACCAGCGCCGTGACATTGTTCACTTCGCGCAGCTCCCGCTGCACGACGTCGAGATGATCGCGATGGCGAATCGTCACGCCCCGCCCGAACGCGGCCTCCTTGCCGTACTTCTCCGGCTGGTCGGTCACCACGACGATCTGCGTGACGCCTTCGGCCTCGAGCTGACGGGTGAGGGCGGGGACATTGAACGCGCCCGGCAGCGGTTGCCCGCCGGTCGCCGCAGTCGCATCGTTGTAGAGGATCTTGAAGGTGATGGCCACCTGCGCCGATACTGCTGCGCGGATGGCCAGCAGGCCCGAGTGGTAGTACGTGCCGTCGCCCATGTTGGCGAAGATGTGCTTCGTGTCGGTGAACGGCGCATGGCCCACCCACGCCGCGCCTTCCGAGCCCATCGGCGAGAAGATCTTCGTGCCCGAGAAAATGTACGTGGCCATGAAGTGGCAACCGACACCCGCGATGGCGTCGCTGCCTTCGGGCACGCGGGTGGAACTGTTGTGCGGACAGCCGGAACAGAAATAGGGCACGCGGCCCGCGTCGTTCAGGTAGCCCCGCAGTTGCGGCGACAGCGAGGGCTTCGCCAGCGCCTCTTCCTTCGCGCGCAGCCACGCGGCGCGTTCCTCGATGCGGGCGTCACTGTGGAAGCGTTTCAGCCGCGCGGCGATCACCAGTGCCACCTGTTCCGCCGACAACTCGCCGTTGGGCGGCAACAGCCATTCATTCGGGCCGCTGTCCTCCGCATGCTTGCCGAGGATGCGCGGCCGCCGCGCGTCGGGCCAGTGGTAGAGCAATGCCCGGAGCTGGTCCTCGATGATCGGGCGTTTCTCCTCGACCACCAGGATTTCCTCCAGGCCATGTGCAAACGCATGCAGCCCTTGCGGCTCCAGCGGCCACGTCAGGCCGAGCTTGTAGACGCGGATACCGACGCGCGCCGCGGCTTGTTCATTGATGCCGAGGTGCTCCAAGGCCTGCCGCACATCGAGATAGGACTTGCCTGCCGCGACGATGCCGACGCGTGCCTGCGGACTGTCATACGCCACGTAATTGAGGCGATTGGCACGCGCGTACGCCAGCACCGCGGGCAGCCGTTGTTCGTGGATGCGCCGCTCCATCGCCAGCGGCTGGTCCGGCAGCCGCAGGCCCAATCCGCCGGGGGGCAACGTAAAATCTTCCGGCAGGCGCACGGTGATGCGGGCGGGGTCGACGCTGACCGATGCCGAACACTCGATCGTATCGTCCAAGGCCTTGAACGCAAGCCACGAACCCGAGTAGCGCGACATCGCGTAGCCGTGGATACCGAGGTCGAGATATTCCTGCACGCCGGAGGGCACCAGCACGGGGATCATCGGCGACGTGAGCATCGTCTCGCTCTGCGTTGCCACTGTCGACGAGCGCGCCATGTGATCGTCGCCGCACACGAGCAGCACGCCGCCGAAAGGTGAGGCGCCGGCCGAGTTGCCATGCAGCAGGGTATCGCCCGTGCGGGCGAGGCCCGCCCACTTGCCGTACCACATGCCGAACACGCCCTGGTAACGCGCGTGCGGGTCGAGCGTTACCTGCTGCGAGCCCCACACGCCCATCACCGCCAGCTCCTCGTTCTGCCCCGGCTGGAAGTGAATGTGATGCTGCTGCAACAGGTCGTGGGCCTCCCACAGCGTCTTGTCCATATTGTTGAGCGGCGAACCCTGGAAGCCCGAGACGAATCCCGCCGTATTGAGCCCAGCCGCGGCGTCGCGCACGCGCTGCATGATCAGCAGGCGCGTCAACGCCTGGATGCCACTCAGGTACACGCGCCCGCGTTCAAGCGTGTACTTGTCGTCGAGCTTGACGTCGGCCAGTTGCATGGTGCGTCTCCTAGACCACTTTGACGGTTGCGTTGACAGGGCCTGTCGTGTCCGGCACTATAGCAAACAACTGTTTGTTTTTGGAAGAGCCGATGCCTGCTACTGCCCGTGCCGCCGCCAAGCCCGCTCCCCGCGCCAGCGCCCGCCTCGCGGCCGTGCCGCGCAGCGACAACCGGCTGCCGCTCATTCTCGACGCCGCCGCGCGGTTCTTCAGCGAAAAGGGCTTCGGCTACACGTCGATGCGCGACATCGCCGGCATGGCCGGCATGCTGCCCGGCTCGCTCTACTACCACTTCGCGTCGAAGGAAGAACTGCTGGTCGCGGTCTACGCCGAGGGCGTGCGCCGGATCAAGGCGGTGGTCGAGCCCGCGCTGGCGAAAGGTGGCGACCCGTGGACGCGGCTGGAGAGCGCCTGCGCCGCGCACCTCGAGGGTCTGCTGGAGGACAGCACCTACGGCCAGGTGGTGATCCGCGTGCGGCCTGACGACGCGCCCGAAGTGGCGGCACGCCTGGTCGCGCTACGCGATGAATACGAAGCCACGTTCGGACAGGCCATTGCCGCATTGCCGCTGCCGCCGCGCACTGATCGCCGCGCGCTGAAGCTGATGTTGCTCGGCGCACTCAACTGGTCGCAGACCTGGTATCGCTCCGGCAAGGATTCGCCGCAGGTGTTGGCCCGCCGCTTTGTCCGGCTGTTGCGCGATCCGCTCGACGCCTGATTCAAAACACTCAATCAAGCATCCCCAAGGCTCCCATGGACATCCGCCCCAAGGTTCTCGTCACCAAGATAGGCCTCGACGGCCACGACCGCGGCAGTCGTATCGTAGCCGCGCACCTGCGCGACGCCGGCATGGAAGTGGTCTACACGCCGCCGTGGCAGGCGATCAAGACGGTCGTGAAGCTGGCGATGGAGGAGGACGTCGATGTGATCGGCCTGTCCTCGCTTGCCACCGATCACCTGATCGTGCCCAAACTGATGGTCGCGCTGCGCGAAGCCGGGCTCGACGACGTGGTGGTGGTCATCGGTGGCATCGTGCCCGACGAGGACGAGCAGATGCTGCTCGATGCCGGTGTCGCCCGTGTGTTCCACCCGGGCAGCAAGCTCGAGGACATCTCGGCGTTCGTCGTCGAAGCCACCGCCCGTGTGCGCGCGGCGCGCTTTCCTGCCTGATCAGATACGAGTGATGAACAAGCCCCTGACCACGCCCTTCCCTGCATCCACCGCGGAGGCGAGCGTCCTCTGGTCGGCCGAATACTCCGCGCAGATCGTCGCGCAGGTGGGACATGACCGTACCGTCCACAACCGCTCCGGCATTCCGATCAAGCCGCTCTATACGCCGCTCGACGTCGATACATCGCGCTTCGATGCCGAGGTCGGCTTCCCCGGCCAGACGCCGTTCACGCGCGGCATCTACGCGACGATGCACCGCGGCCGCACGTGGACGCAGCGGCAATTGATTGGTCTGGGCACGCCGGCTGCCTACAACGAACGGCTGCGCGACATCATCGACCAGGGTGCCTCCGCGGTATCGCTGATCCCCTGCAACTCCGTGTTCCGCGGCTACGACATGGACGAGGTGGACGAGGAACTGCTTGGCACCTGCGGCGTCGTGGCGAACAGCGCCGATCACATGACCGGTTGCCTCGACGGCATCGATCTCGCAAAGACGTCGTGCGCGATGAACGATCCGTCGCCGTTCACGTTGCTGGCGTTCATGCTGGCCACCGCCAAGCGGCGCGGCGTCGACTGGCGCACGATCAGCGGCACGTCGAACCAGAGCGACTATCTGTCGCACTTCGTCGCCAATCACATGTTCTTCCGCATTGCGTTGCCGGGCGCGCGTCGTATTCTCACCGACCACATCGCGTGGTGCGGCCAGCATGTGCCGCGCTGGAATCCGCTGTCGGTGGTCGGCCAGCACATGCAGCAGGCGGGTGCCACGCCGGCGGAAGCGATGGCCTTCACGCTGTCATCCGCGCTGCAGTACGCCGACGACTGCGTGGCAGCCGGCATGTCGCCCGATACCGTGCTGCCGCGCTTTACGTTCTTCTTCGACATCTCCATTTCGTTCTTCGAGGAAGTGGCCAAGTTCCGCGCGGGCCGCCGCATCTGGGCGCGCCTGACGCGCGAGCGCTATGGCGCGCAGGACCCGCGCTCGTGGCGCTTCAAGTTCCACGGCCAGACCTCAGGCGTGGACTTGACGCGCCAGCAGCCGCTGAACAACATCGCGCGCGTCACCACCCAGGCGATGGCCGGCATCTTCGGCGGCCTGCAGTCGCTGCACACCGATGCGTATGACGAAGCCCTGTCGTGTCCCACGGCCCACGGCGCGCGCATCGCCGTGGCCACGCAGAACATTCTGCGCGAAGAGGCCCACCTGACCGACGTCATCGATCCTTTGGGCGGGTCGTACTACGTCGAATCGCTGACCAACGACATGGAAGCGCAGATCCTGGCCATCATGGCCGACGTCGACGCCGCGGGCGGCATGTACAAGGCGGTCGAGTCCGGCCTGGTGCAGGGACGCATCGGGGAATCGGCGCGGCGGCATCAGGATCGCGTGGATACCGGCCTGCAGACCGTCGTGGGCGTGAATGCCTACCAGGTGAACGAGGACGCCAGCGCACGTCCTGCGCTGGCCAGGCCTGCCCCGGCGGAGATGGGCGCCCACCTGCGCGACTTCGCCGCCTACAAGGCGCAGCGGTCGGCCGAAGCGGTAGCGAAGGCCCTTGATGATCTTGCGCGCAGTACCCACGCCAACGGTCAAGGCCCGCGCGACAATATCTTCGGCCAGATCGTGGCCGCCGCCGATATCGGCTGCACGCACGGCGAAATCTGCGGCACGCTGCGACGCGAGCTTGGCTTCGGCCATCCACTGATCGTCGTATAGGCTGTTGCCGATGACGAAGCCGCATCATGCCGGCACCAGCGGCGCCACTACCGCGCACGCGCACCGCATCGACGCCATCCGTGCGGGCGACCGCGCGACCATCGCGCGCGCCATCAGCGAGATCGAGAACGACCAGCCGGCGTCCCGCGCGTTGTCGCGTTCGTTGACAGCGTGGCTGGGTGCCGCGCAGGTAATTGGCATCACCGGTCCGCCGGGCGCGGGTAAGTCCACCCTCATCAACGCACTGCTGCAGGAGTACGCCGCGCGCGGCAAGCGCGTGGCCGTGACCGCCATCGACCCGTCCAGCCCCATCACCGGCGGCGCGGTGCTGGGCGACCGCATCCGGATGAGTGATGCCGGTGCCGCCGATTCCGTGTTCATCCGCTCGCTTGCCTCGCGTGGCCATCCGGGCGGCCTCGCCCGCTCCACGCGGCGCATCGTCGATGTCCTGGATGCCGCCGGCTTCGATGTGATCATCGTCGAGACCGTGGGGGCGGGGCAGGGCGACGTCGACATCCGCACGCTGGCCGATGCCAGTGTGGTCGTCTGTCCACCGGGTCTCGGCGACGATGTGCAGGCCATCAAGGCGGGCATCCTCGAAATTGCGGATGTGCTGGTAGTCAACAAGGGCGACCAGCCGCTGGCCGACCGCACCGAACGCGAACTGAAGGACATGCTCCACCTGCGCGCGCGGAGGTCCGGGTGGCAGGTGCGCGTCGTGCGCACGACGGCCACGACGGGTGCGGGCGTGGCGGCACTGATCGATGCCTTGCAGGCGCACGCGACGGAGGCAGGAGTGGCGCAACGGCTGGGGAAAACAACGAAGGATCGCGCGGCCGACCCCGTCACCCGGCAGCTGCAGCGTTTCAGCGACGCCGACGCCTACCAACAGCATATTGGTCTCGAATTCGTCGAGCAGTCGCCCGGCAGCGCCACGTACCGGATGCGCGTCGAACCGCAGCACATGAACTTCAACGGCAAGTGCCACGGCGGCGCGCTGTTCACGCTGGCCGATACCGCCTTTGGTGTCGCCGCCAACGCCTACGGCGTGGTCGCGGCCGGCATCGACACCCACATGACATTCCAGGTGGCGGTGGACTTGGGCGAAGTGCTGACTGCACGCTCCACCGAAGTAAGCCGCAGCAAGAAAATTGCGATCTATCGGGTGGATATTACGCGCGGCGATGGCAAGGTCGTGGCGGCGTTCACCGGTACCGTCTACATGACGGCGCATCCGCACGCCGCTCATCTGCGGGCCTAGCGCCGCAAGGGCCTGATCGCTCCCTCATCCCCCGCCGAAATTCCAACCCTGGCCAGCATCCCGTTCACGGGCAGTTTTGCGTCCCCGGTATTCTGGCATGCGGCCAGGGCCACACGGCCCAGATGGCGTGAAGTCCTACCGATCGACGGCCCGTTGGCGCAACGAAAGTGGTGGTCTGTCCGGCTTGCAGCCGGAGAAGAAGAGCGTTGAATCGAAGTCATCATCCTATGGCTTCCTTTCATGTCGACGTTGCGCAAGGTTCTGCTCGCCGCCACCCTGCTGTCCGCCTTGGGCGCCAGCGCTGTTGCGCTGGCGCAAAAGAAGACGGTATGCACGATCACCGTGAATTCCTCGGACGAAAAAGAAGCTTTCGCCCGCAGCCTGCCGCCCGACAAGTTCCAGTTTGTCGAACTGGTGGAACGCGGCCGCTCCGATTGGCTTGAGTCCGCCTGCCGGCAACGAATCAAGTGCGACGTGCTGGTGGTGTCGGGCCATTACGACGGCGGCAACGAATTTTTCTCCGATCAACTCGACAAGCGCGAGTTCCTGCCTGTCGACGAGTTGGAACGGACGTCGTGCAGCGGTTCGTGCGACGGGCTCTTCGCGCAACTGAAGGAGGTGTACCTCTTCGGCTGCAACACGCTCGACGCCGGTGCCAACAAGAGTACATCGTCCGAGATCGGACGGAGCCTCGTTCGATCCGGACATTCGCGCGCCGATGCGGAGCGGCTGGCACGCGCGCTGGGCATGCGTCATGGCGAAAGCAGCCGTGACCGGATGCGCCAGGTGTTCAACGATGTCCCCGCCATCTATGGCTTTTCGTCCGTGGCACCGCTGGGCGCCACCGCTGCGCCGATCCTGGAGCGGTACCTGAAGTCGGGCGGAGTCAACGAGGTGGCGACGGGCCGGACCAGCAACCGATTGCTCGGCGCCTTCGCCACGCAATCGATGGTGGCCGTCAGCGGCATCAGCCGCGCCGACCCCATGGCGGCGCACCGGCAGGACATCTGCAAGTTCCACGACGAGCGGCTGAACTCGGCGCAGAAGGTGGACTTCATCCACGAACTTCTGGGTCGGGAGACTGCGGAAGTGCGCATGTTCCTCGATCGCATCGAGCGCTACGCGGCGGTGTTGCCCGAGTCCGAGCGTCAGGGTCCCGCCGTCGCGCAAGCGCTCGACCGCATTGCCACTGACGCACCGGCCCGGCAGCGCTACCTAGCGTTCGCGCGTGATGCCGACCAGGTCAGTGTGCGGGCGCGCATGCTGGAGCTGGCCGAGACCTTTGGCTGGCTGACCACCGAGGAAAAGTGGGCGGAGATGGTACGCATGTTCGGCGATCAGCTTGGACGCGAGACGATGAGCGCCGCCGATGTGGACCAGGTTTGTACCCTGAACGCCAATCAGGAATTCAACGAGGCGCTGCTGGAACTCCCGCCACTCGACGCGCGCCGGCACGGGGTTCCGCAGGCCGCCATGCTGGCGTGTCTCGGTCACGTGGAATCGCACACTCGCGTGGTGCAGGCGTTGACGAGCCCCAGCGATGACGAGGTGGTCTTCGCCCAGGTGTATTTGCGGCATCGGCCCATTCAGGACGCGCGGGAGGTGCGCGCCATCACGGCCAGCTTGGCGAGGATCAATGGCACGGCGACCAAGGTGAGGGCGCTGCAAAGCCTGGCCCATCTGCGGCTTTCCGATCGCGCCAGCCTTGACACGTTGGCGCGCATGTACCCGGAGGCCGAAACGCCTGGCGTGCAGATGGCCATTGCGGGGGTATTCATCCGTGCCGATCATGCCGCGATCGCCAAGCCTGAACTGGTCCAGACGCTGCGGGACCACCGGCTGAAGTCCGGCGCTGGGCAGGACATGATCGACGTGCTGATCCGGCGATTGGAAGTGAACTAGCAGGTTGCGGTAACGCCAATGGATGTAGGCGCGATCGTTCACAGTCCTACACGCGCGACACTTGCGGCGTGATTGCCCATATCCGCCAGGGTGATGGTCCGCGCCGGCGATAAGCGGCGAGCGTCATGTAATATTGCGCGTGCCTTGTTCCACCCATACTTCGTTCGTAGCCAAACTCGGGCGTACGCAACTCATCGTCGCCGCGTTGCTGGCGTTACTGGCGTTGGTGGCGGCTGGCCACGTCGTGGCCGCCGACCGCAAGACGGTATGCACCATCACCGTCAACTCGCCGGACGAGCGCGACATCTTCAAGAAGTACCTGCCGAAGGGCGACTACGACTTCGTCGAGCTGGTCGAGCGCGGCCGCCCCGATTGGCTCGCCTCCGCCTGCCGGGCCGGCGTGACATGCGACCTGCTGTTGATTTCCGGTCACTTCGACGGCGGCACGGAGTTTTATACCGATCGCCTCGATGCGCGCGAATTCCTGCCGGTGGACGAGATGGAGAAGGTGGGCTGCAGCGACTCGTGCCCGGGACTTTTCTCGAAGTTGAAGGAGGTTTACCTCTTCGGCTGCAACACGCTCAACGGCGAGGCGATGCGCAGCGCATCGGCCGAGATCGGCCGCAGCCTCGTGCGTGCGGGCCATTCGCCAGCGGATGCCGAAAGTCTGTCGCGGATGCTGGCCGAGCGCCACGGCGAGAGCAACCGCGACCGCATGCGCCACATCTTCAAGGACGTGCCCGTCATCTACGGCTTCTCGTCCAAGGCGCCGCTCGGCCGGTCCGCAGGGCCGATGCTGGAGCGCTACTTCCAGGCCGGGGCCGCCGCGGAGATCGGCAGCGGCCGCCCCAGCGCCAAGCTCCTGAACCTGTTCGCGCCGGTCTCGATGGTGTCCGTCGCGGGCGTCACGGATGCGGACTCGCGCGCCGGCTTTCGCCGCGATACCTGCCA
>JBBQEY010000042.1:0-19142 GCA_038321425.1 Burkholderiales bacterium
TTCTGGGCGGGGACGATGAACGACGTGGTCCGCGATCCCACCGGCGTGCTCTATCGCCTCGATTCCGATTTCACCTGCCGCGCGATGCGCACCGGCTTTGCGGTGCCCAACAGTCTCGCGTGGAGTCCCGATGGCACCCGCATGTATTTCGCCGACACCGAAGCGAAGACCATCTGGCGCTATGCCTACGATCTCGACCACGGCACCTACGCCGACCAGCGGGTGTTCGTCGATCGCAGCAGCAGCATGGCGCGCCCCGACGGCGCCACGGTCGATGCCGAAGGATGCCTGTGGAGCGCCGAGGTGGTGACAGGCCGCGTGGTGCGCTACGCGCCCGACGGGCGCGAGCTTGCCGCGTACCAACTGCCGGTGAGCCGGGTGACATCGCTGACGTTCGGCGGCGCCGATCTGCACACGCTCTGCATCACCTCGTCGACGTACAAGCTGACGGCCGAGCAGCGTGCTGCGCAGCCGCATGCCGGCGCGGTGTTCGCCATGCGCTGTGAGGTGGCGGGACTGCCCGCGGCGTTGTTCGGCGCGCCCGGCGGCTGATTCCCCACCGCCTGCGGCACGTATGTTTCGCGCCGTACCGCGTTACGCCTGCTGGTTGAGGTGCAATCCGATGCGGTAATAGGCGTTCGTGGCGGCGGCGACTAGAATGGCCCTATGCCTCCCTCTCAACGAGGCCCGCGCAAGCCATGGGCGACGTCACCGTACTGCTGAACCGTGCACGCGCCAACGATCAGGGCGCGATCGACGCGTTGTTCGAGCTGCTCTACGACGACTTGCGGCGGCTTGCCCACTCGCGCCTGGCGGCCAGCGGGCACCAGACGCTGCTGAACACCGGCGCGCTGGTCCACGAAGCCTATTTGCGCTTCCAACAGGCCGGCCGGATCGTGGTCAACGATCGCGAGCATTTCCTGGCCTATGCCGCCAGCACGTTGCGGTCGGTCGTGGTCGACTTCGTGCGCAAGCGCAATGCGGAACGGCGCGGTGGCGACCTCGCGCGCGTGACGTTGAACACGGGCATTGCCGACCCGCTTGGCGCCAGCGACGATGAGATTCTCGCGGTGCACCAAGCGCTCGATCAACTCGCGAAGGTGGACGCGCGCCTGGTGCAGGTGGTGGAGATGCGCTATTTCGCGGGGCTCGACGAAAGCGAGATCGCGGCCGCGCTCGACATCACCGACCGCACGGTGCGGCGCGACTGGGAAAAAGCGCGTCTGCTGCTGGCGGCGATGATCGGGCGCTGAGCCAGGTCGGGCCACCGATGTCCGCGCCCGCACCGCAAAGTGCACACGACTGGCCGCGCCTCGCGGCGCTGCTGGATGATGCGCTGGCACTGCCCGTCGGCGATCGACGCGCCTGGCTCGACAGCTTGCCGCCGGAATACGCCGATGTGAAGTCCGCGCTGGGCGATCTTCTTGCGACGGCTGCCAACGAGGCCGATGGCTTCATGCGCGTGCCGGTGCGCGTACGCCATGCCGACGAACCGGAAGCGGTCATCGCTGCGACCGCTCAACCGGGCATGATCGTCGGCCCGTACCGGATGCTGCGCGAGATCGGAACCGGCGGCATGGGCGCGGTATGGCTGGCGCAACGGGTCGATGCGATGCCGAAGCGGCGGGTTGCGCTCAAGCTGCCGCGTCTGAACTGGGATACGCCGGGTCTCGCGGGCCGGATGGCGCGCGAGCGCGACATCCTGGCCACGCTCGAGCATCCGAACATTGCGCGACTTTACGATGCCGGTGTCGATGCCCAGGGACGCCCCTACCTGGCGATGGAATATGTCGAAGGCAAGGCCATCGATGTCCATTGCAACGATGGTGCCCTTGGCGTACGGCAGCGCCTCGGATTGTTTCTCCAGGTCGCGCGTGCCGTCGCGCATGCCCATGCCCGGCTCATCGTGCATCGCGATCTGAAGCCCACCAATATTCTGGTTGCGGTCGACGGCAGCGTGCGCCTGCTCGACTTCGGCATCGCCAAGCTGATCGAAGGCGACGTGGGGCATGAAAGCGCCAACGAAACGCACCTGACGAAGCTTGCGGGCCGCGCGCTGACGCCCGACTACGCGGCGCCCGAGCAAATTCGCGGCGAGGCCATCACCGTAGGGGTGGACGTGTACTCGCTGGGGGTCGTGCTCTACGAGCTCCTGACCGGCCAGCGGCCGTACAAGCTTGCTGCAACGGCGGCCCGCACACTGGAACACGCGCTGGCGGATATTGAAGTCGCGGCGGCATCCACGGTGACGTCCGAACCGTCCCGCGCGCGCCAGTTGCGCGGCGATCTCGATACGATCCTGGCCAAGGCGCTCAAGAAGGTGCCGTCCGAACGTTATCCGACGGTCGATGCCTTGGCAGCGGACATCGAGCGCCATCTCGCCGGGGCGCCGGTGCTGGCGCGCCCTGACAGCGTGGGATACCGATTGTCGCGCTTTGTGCGCAGGCACCAATGGCCTGTGGGCGTGGCGGTTGCGATCGCGTTGGCGCTGCTGGGCGGCGCGATGCCCATCGCCGCCGTGATGATCGCGCTCGCCCTCGGCACTGCCATCGCATTGTGGCAAGCCGGCATCGCGCGCCGGCAGGCGGCACGCGCGGAGGAGGAGGCGCACCAGGCGCAGCGCGAGCGCGACCGTGCGCTCGATTTGTCGGAACGCCATGACGCCGCGATTGACTTCATCCACATCATGCTCGTCGAATCGGCGCAGGACGACGAAAAGCTTTCGCTGAACGAATTGCTGGAACGCAGTGAAACGCTTGCTCTCGCAGCATCCGGTGGCCAGCCGGAACAGCAGGTTGCCGTGCTGGATCTCCTCGCGTCGTTCTACATTTCCTTCGGCAACATGGCCAAGGCCGAATCGCTGCTGGCGAGGGCGATCGAACGACTGCGCCCGACATCCGACGTGTCGCTGCGGGCACAGATCGAATGCAACCACGCGCTGGTGGGTTCCGAAATCGGCAATGTGGAGATCGCCAAACATACCATCGAGGGCTGGCTGGCTCGTGATGACGTCGAGCCGCACATTGCGGCCCTTTGCCAGCAATACCTGGCGCAGATCGCGCGCAATCACAACGATGCGAAGGGGGCGCTGATCAACGTGCTCGGCGCGCAGGAACGGCTGCGGACGTCGCGACGCAAGCTGCCAGCTTTCGAGGCTTCGCTTGCCGGCGATATTGCCTATGCCTATTACCTGAACGGCCGCAATGACGAGGCCGATCGCCAATACGCGGCCGCGATCCAGCAGCATCGCGATCTCGGCCGCGGCGAAAGCCCGACGGCGGTGGCCATCCTCAATAACTGGGGCCTGGCGTGTCGGGGCGCCGGTGACGAGAAGCGCGGCTTCGAATTGGTCGAGGAGGTTTTGCGCATTGCCACCAAGCGCTCGGCCAACGGTGCACCACCACCCTACGCGGTCAACAATCATGCGGCGAGCCTTTTAGCGCTGGGCCGTTTCGAAGAATCAATGCGCGAGGCGGAACGCGCCTTTCTCGTGGCGGATCGCGCGGGCGTGGGCGTGTTCAAGCTGAGCGCACGCCTGATCCAATCCTGCATTTACCTGGAGCGCCGTGAATTCGATGCCGCACAGCGCATCCTCGACGATGTCGCGTCGTTGGCCGCGGCATTGCCGGAGGACAGCTTCGCGGTGATTTCCCATAAACTCGCCTGCGGCAATCTGGCATTGCAGCTCGGCCAATTCGACGCGGCGCGTGAGGCCGTCGAGCCGGTCGTGCAAATGTTCGACCGACGCGGCATGCGCGTTGCCAGCCTGACCCGCGCGCTACGCCTGCGCGCGGAGACTCGCTGGCGGCAGAGCGACATCGTCGCGGCGTTCGCCGATGCCCGACGCGCGCTGGATATCGGCCAGGCGTTGCAAGGCGGTATCCCGTATTCCAGCACCACCGGGTTGTGCTGGTCGCTGCTGGCACGGTTGCACGAAGATACCGGCGACCGCACGGCCGCGAGGGTTTCGCTGCAACACGCCCTTGCGCACCTCTCCGCCGTGTTTGGCGAAGATCACCCGGAAACACGGCGGGCGCGTCAGCTCGTTACCGCGGGCAGTACCGAAGGCACGTCTCCGCCGCTGCTTTGACCCGTGTCAGCAACGCCGCAACAGCGGGTATTGGCGCCTGATCAGCACCTCCGTCAGCATCGACCGGGTCCGGTCATGTCCGCTTTCCGGTCCATTTTGCGTGGTACTGGTTAAGGGACCCTACAACGGTCCGGCGGAGGAGAGTCCATGAATCGATTCGGGATACCCGGCTTGGCCGTGTTGGCAGCAGGCGCGGCAATGGCGATCGGCGGCACGGTGATGGCACAAATGGTGGATCGCACCAAGGCGCCCAATGCGGCCAATGAAGGCATCGCCAAGACACTGGAGCAGCAGGTCGGCGCCGATCGCGGCGACTGGATGACCCCGGAGTCGTCATCGTTCATCATTTCGCGCGATCCGTTTCGGGCAATCCGGCGCGGAAGGCAGCTCTTCCAGCGCAAGTTCAGTGTCGTCGAAGGCCAGGGATCGCTGACCAACGATGGCCGCGGCAATGTTGGCGTCAATCTCGCGATCGGGGCCGGAATGACCGACAGTTGCGCGTCGTGCCACGGGCGGCCACGTGGCGCGGCGGGCGTCGGTGGCGACGTTGTCACGCGGCCCGACAGCCGCGATGCGCCGCATCTGTTTGGCCTCGGCCTGAAGGAAATGCTGGCCGACGAAATTACGAGCGACCTGCGCGATGCGCGCGCACGCGCACTGACGTCGGCTCGCGGCACCGGCGTGCCGGTGCAGGTGACGCTCATCAGCAAGGGCCTCAACTATGGCAGCCTTACCGCGCGCAGCGACGGTTCCGTCGACACGTCGAAGGTCGTCGGTGTCGATCCCGACCTGCGCGTGCGTCCATTCTTTGCGCACGGCGGCAAGATTTCCATCCGTGAATTCGTCGTCGGGGCGCTGAACGACGAGATGGGGCTGCAGGCGGTCGATCCGGAGTTGGCGGCCGCCAAGGCGGGGGGCCGGATGGTGACACCGTCGGGCATGGTGCTGGACGGCGCATTGGACCGATTGGAGGGGCCGCCTGCCACGCGCGCCGACGAGGATCCTGACCGCGATGGCATTGCCAACGAGATCCCGCGCAGCCTGGTCGACTACCTGGAGTTCTACTTCCTCAACTACTTCAAGCCCGCTACGTACAAGGTCACGCCTTCGGTGCGCAAGGGCCGCGATATGTTCGGCCGCATCGGCTGCGAGACCTGCCATGTCGCCGACTTGACCATTCGGCGCGACCGGCGCGTGGCCGACGTAGAAACGGTCTATGACGCGGAGCGCGGCCTCTTCAATAGCCTGTTCGCCACCGCCACTGCACTGTTCCAGCCAGTCAACGACGGAACCGTCCATCCGCCGCTCAAGCAGGCATTGCTCGGTTCGTTTGTCGTGAAGAACATCTTTACGGATTTCAAGAGGCATGACCTCGGTGCCAACTTCCACGAGCGCAACTACGACGGGACCGTCCATCGCGAATTCATGACGACGCCGCTGTGGGGCGTGGGCACCACTGCGCCGTATGGTCACGACGGTCGCAGCATCAATCTCACCGAGGTGATCCTGCGCCACGGCGGCGAGGCGGCGAACGCGCGCAACGCATTTGCGCGCTTGTCCGACGCGCAGCAGGGCAGCGTGCTCGACTTCCTCAATTCCCTGGTGATTTTTCCACCGGATGACACGGCGTCCAACCTGAATCCGGGCGATCGCAATACGCCGGGCTTTCCGCAATTCGGGCACGGCAATATCAAGCTGCCTGCCCTGTTCAACAATCCGGCGGATCCCGAGTAAAGTCGTGCCCGAACGCGCACCCGCTTACGCGCCGATCGGGCAAGGGTGCCCTACGCTGGACTTGCTGCGCGCACGTGCTGAGGCAGATTTCGGGTCGACCGCGCGGCAATGCGGTGCTGGCGGGCAGACGTCAGGTCGGTTGGCGGAAGCCGAGCTCCCCGCTGTACCATGGCGACGAGCCCGGCGATTGATTCGCCACCGCTGCCGCGGTGCATATGCAATTTCCCTTGGGCTGCGCTGAAACCCGCGACCAACAGTAGACTTTCGTCGGGGCCCGACCCGGCCACGCCATCGCACGGAGGACCCATGGCAACTGACAATCTTCTCACCAACGATTCCGTGCGGCAATTCCTCAACCACTTTGAAGAGATCGCGGCGAAGGAAAACTTCGACCTGATCGACGACATGGTCCACGACCGCGCCTTCTTTCGCTTCAACGATGGCGACTTCAAAGGCAGGGCCGCCGTGCGCGGCGCCTTCGAGAAGACGTGGAAGGGCAGCGCCAACGTCAGGAAAGAGCGCTTTTACCTCACCGACATCGAGGTGCTGAGCGTCGATGCGCACAGTGCCACGGCCACCTATACGTACAACTGGGAAGGCTCGATGGACGGGCAATCCTTCCGCATCCAGGGCCGGGGTACGCGCGTCCTGATCGTCGAGGATGGCCGCATCCAGATCATCCACGAACACTTGAGCCGCTTCCCCAAGCCCTGACGCATTTCTTCGGGTTCGCGGCGAGCATTCGATCGAAGACACGCAACATGGCAACCATTCGTGAAGGCACAGAGGGCGTCCTGCTTGCCGCGGAGGCGCGTTACTGCGGTGGGGCCGGTGGCGCGCTTTTCAGTTTCGTTTCCAGCCGCTCGACATTGCTGGCGAGGCGCTCGGCCACCAGTTTCACGAGATAGAACCCGAACTCCGGGTTCTGGTAGTAGAGCTGCTGCAGGGTTTCCTCGCCCACGCTCAGCACGGTGCAGTTCTCGGCGCAGCGCGCCGTGAGCAGGCGCTGCCGCTGTGGCGTGAAGAACGCGATCTCGCCGAAGATGTGACCGGGCTTCAACGTCTCGCCGATCTCGACGAACTCGATGCTGCCCTCGGCCAGGTAGTAGATCAGCGAAGCTGTGTCGCCCTTGTGGAACACCACCTCGCCCTTGGCGAAGCGCTTGGTCTTCATGTAGGGGCGCAGCCAGATGTCCGAGGGATCGCCGTGGTTCGCGGCGGACTTCACGCGGCGGGTGAGCCGGACCATTTCGAACGCGCGCCAGACGTTGATCGGCAACAGCGCGCAATGCAGCACCAGCACGGGCCACTGGCGGAGCATGATGCCGAAGATGATGAACCCGATGTTGCTGGCGATCGCCACCATCCGCAGCGGGATGATGGTCTTCATGAAGAAGCTGACGCACACCAGCAAACCGGCGATGCCGGCGGCTGCGTAGGCAGCGATGTAAAACGGGTCCATGTCCATGCCGGTGCATTTCCTGTCCAGCGGCATCCGCACCCGGGCGGTCGCCGGGTGCCATGTTACGCAGGATGGAACACATCGCGCACGCGGAAAGTTCGCGTGCGTGGACTAGCGGCCGGCGCAACCCGTCACGGTGGCGCGCACATGATCACGCCCAGCGTGCCCGCACCCTCCGGGATCCACCCTTGCGCCAGCATCTGCTCGCGCACGTTGAAATCGGTGGTGTACCGGTGGTTGGGGGCGCCGCTCTGGCCGTTGTTGTACATCCGGTAGACCGGCAGCGTGTTGGGCGGGCAGACACCCGTGACGGTAGCCTGCTGCGTGAAGAACACCTCGCCCTCGTACTGCCAGACCGGGCTTGGCTTCAGGCCCTCGCATTCAGGAGTGTCAGGCGTATAGAAGTGGGAGCTCTTGGGCGGGAACGCCACGGTGAAGAACCGGCACACGGGCGCGAGGCCCGCCGCTGTCGCGGTGTAGGCCTTCAACTGCTTGCCGGTGCGCGACCAGCCGGCGAAGGTGCCGTCGTCGAGTTTGCTGATCTCGCCCCCGAGGTACGTGACGAAATAATGACCGAACGCGGCATGGAAATATTCGATGAGGTCGACGGTACCGGACGTGGGCGGCGGCGTCGGCGTGACGGACGGGCATGGCTGGCCGGCCGCGCCGTAGAAGATCCAGTCCGCGAGGTCGTCGAGGTCCGACGCGGTGATGCCGTGCGCCTTCCGGACGTTGACCATCTCCGGCACCGTGAACAGTGCGTTGTCGATGGTCTCCGGGTTCTTGGCCCCGCGCACGATGTTATTGGCGGAAAGATCGGGCTTGTGACACAGGCTGTCGCCGCAGGACTGAAGCTGGACGGCGTTGGATTTCTTGAAGATGGCCTGGCCGTTGGTGCAACTGACGGCCAACGCCATGCCGGACCATCCGGCGGCAACGGTGGCCAGCAGTGCAACAAGCAGCGTGGAGGTGCGTTTCATGGGCGGTTCTCCTGGCGACGCATCGGGAAAAAAATGGAACGGGGCCGGCAGACCCCGTTCCACCACCACCCACTACGGCACACTATTTTATGACCGGCGGCGAACGGGGTTGGTTCCCGGCTCGCCGCTTCGTAACATCAAGGCTTCAGGGAGGCGAACACATGATGACGCCGATTGTTCCCGCGCCTTCCGGTATCCAGCCCTGCGCCAGCATCTGCTCGCGCACGCTGAAATCCGTCGTGTATCGGTGGTTGGGCGCGCCGCTCATCCCGTTGTTGTACATCCGGTAGACCGGCACGGTGTTGGGCGGGCAGACACCCGTGAAGCTGGGATATTGCGTATAGAAAACCTCGCCCTCGTAACCCCACACGGTGCTGGGTTTGAGCCCTGTGCATTCCGGCGCATTCGGCGTGTAGAAGTGCGAGCTCTTCGGCGTGAAGAACGTGGTGAAGAAGCGGCATACCGGCACCTGGTCCCCGCTGGTCTGCGCCGTCCACGCCTTGAACTGCCGGCCGGTGCGTGCCCAGCCGACGAAGGTCCCGTCGTCGAGCTTGGAGATTTCGCCGGGCAGGTACGTGATGAAGTAATGCCCGAACGCGGCGTGGAAATATTCGATCAGGTCCACCGTGGCCGTCGTCGTCGGGGGCGGCGGCGGGGGTGGCGGCGGCGGGGCGGTGGACACACCGGTGCCGGTCAACGACATCACGACTGCGGCGCCGCCGGATGAACTGATCGTGAGCGTCGCGCTGTCGGCACCCGCGGCCGACGGCGTGTACGTGAGGTTGAAGTTGCACGACGCGCCCGCATTCACCGTGGCGCCGCAACTGTTGTTGCCGACGACGAACTCGGCGCCGTTGCTGTTGTTGAACGACACGCCGGTGGCTGCCGCGCCGCCACTGTTGCTCAGCGTCACCGCCAGCGCCGGGCTTGACTGCCCGACCGTCACGTTGCCGAAGGTGCCGCCGACGGGTGACGTGGCCAGGTTGGCCGTGGGCGCAGCGGTGCCGGTGCCCGACAACTGCACGGTGACATTCGTGCCGCCCGCATAGCTGAACGTCAGCGCTGCATTGTTCACGCCCGCGGCGTTGGGCTTGTACGCCACGGCCAGCGAACACGACGCCCCTGCGGCCAGCGAAGTGCCGCACGTGTTGGCGCTGACGACGAAGTGCGTCGCGTCGCCGTTGGCCAGCGCGAACGAGGTCGCGGTGGCGCCACCGGTGTTGCTGACGCTGACACTCTGCGTGGCGCTGGTGCTGCCCACGGTCGCGGTGCCGAAGGCCAGCGCCACGGGGGACGCCTGCAGCGTCGCCACGGGCGCGGCTGCGCCGGTGCCGGTCATGCTGATGTTGACCGTGGTGCCGCTGGTGTACGCGATCGACAACGTGGCGCTGTCCGCGCCCGTTGCGGTGGGCGTGTACCTTACGTTCAACGTCCAACTTTGTCCGCCGGCGAGCGGGGCCGCGCAGGTATTGCCGCTGACGACAAATTCGGTGTTGTTGGTGCCGGTTAGCGCGACGCCGTTGGCGCCCGTGGTGCCGGTGTTGGATACGGTGAACGACTGCGAGGCACTGCTGTTGCCGACGGTGATGCTGCCGAAGGCCGCCGAGGTTGGCGATACAGAAAGGGTGGCGGGGGTGGCGGCGGAAGGGCTGCTGCCGGAGAGGCTGATCGAGAAACCACCCGTGCCCGTGACCGTGTAGGTGAAGGAATCGTTCGCGCCTGCGGCCGCCGGCTTGTAGGCGATGTTGACCGTGCACGAACCGCCGGCGGCGATAGGTGTTACGCAGTTGTGGCTGGATGGCCACTTGGTACTGGAGGCGGGGAAGGTCAGCGTGCCGGTGGCGGCGGTTCCGCTGTTCATGATCGCGAAGGACTTGGAGGCGCTGGTTGTGCCGTTGGTGATGCTGCCGAAGTCCCAGCTGCTCGGCGCTGCGCTGGTACTCGGGGCGGCAGCCGGGCAGGTCGGCTTGAAAAACAACCACTCTGCAAGATCTTCGTAGTCGGACGACGAGAACGAAGCACCCCACGAACTCATCTGGGTGACGCTCCCGAACGCCGCTTCAATGGCTGCCGGATTACCTGCGCCGTTGCTAATTTTATTCGCTGACAGATTAGTGCCATGGCAACCGCCGTTGTCGCAGCTTAGGTTATTGATTACTAGCTTCGAAAGCGCTTTTCCGTTTGTGCAGTTCGCTGAGTACACCACCCCTGACCAGATCATCAAAGTCGGCGTCAACAAGGCCAGCAACAGGGTAGGGATGCGCTTCATCACGAAAATCTCCGGGCGGTGAGCCTTGGCTCTCGGTTCCGGGGAAGGCCGGACCGGCTGGCTCATGGCGTCTGGCGGGTGGCCTTGCGGCTCCGCGGGCAGTTGCGCCAAGTGTAGCGGGAAGTATTCCATTGTCATAGCACAATGTCATACGGTTTCCGACCGGCGGCTACATTGTCCAAGGGGTGTGGTCGACCACGTGGCCGCGTTGCCGCTGGGCCGCCCAGGGTCAGAATCGGGCGGGCACGGCGCTCCGACATGTCCAGGTCGTTCCAGGCCGGAATGACGGCCAGGCTCTAACCGGGAGTAGCCGACGTAACTGCCGACGGGCGCACCGGCATGGCGATGGCGGAGCAGATCATGACGGCGGCCAAGCGGCGGTTGAGCAATCTCATGGGCATCCTTTCGCGGGGAGATACCCGACAGGCAGAAAAAGGCCATCAAGATTGAGTCGGGTATGACGCGGAAGACAGGCATGGGTCCAGGCACAACCGGCGACTTGCAATAACTAAACATATTCGTTATTCTATGACGCTATACGACAACATATATGTTCTACTATGCCAGCACCGGGAACCGCCTCCATCTCACCGAGAATCGCCCGCTCTTTGAGAAAGCTCGGTGGCGACCTCGAAATCGCCCGCAAGAAGCGTCGGCTCACGATAGCAACCCTGTGTCAGCGCGCCGGTATTTCCGTACCGCTCTACCGCCGCATGGTCGTCGGCGCCGCCGGAACCTCCATCGGGGCCCATGCCATGGTGCTGTTCGCCCTCGGCTTTGGGACCCCGTTCGACAGCATGATCGACGTGGCGCGCGACGATACGGGCCTTCTGCTCGAGGAGCGCCGACTTCCACAACGAGTTCGTCCTCCACGTAACAAGTCGGGCGCCCTGTGAAGCGCAGCATGACGGTGTACGTGGGCGAGACGCCGCTCGAGGTCGGAACTCTCGTTTTCGAGACGGACGGCGCTCGGCAAGCGGTCTCCTTCGCCTACGCCGGCAGCTGGCTCGCCAGCCCCGACAAATTCGAGCTATCCCCCGACCTGCCGCTCGGGCCCGGATACCAATTCCGCGCCAACAAGGATGCCAACCAGTCGGCATTCTTCGGCTGTTTCGCTGATGCGGAGCCAGACGGCTGGGGCCGCAAAGTCATCCAACGCGATCATGCCAGGCAACGCAAGGAGCCAGGCGCAGACGCCACGTCCACTGGACTTTTGACTGATTTCGACTACTTGCTTTCGGTCAACGACTTCAGTCGCGTTGGCGCGCTTCGCTTTCGCGACGACAAAGGCGTTTTCCATCGGCCCTCGGGCGGCATGCGCGAAACGCCGGCGCTCATTTCCCTGCCCCAGCTCCTGGCCGCATCCAGGGCTGTCGAGGAAAACCAGGAGACCGCTCGTGACCTGGCATTCCTTCGAGGCAACGGTACCTCGCTTGGTGGCCTGCGCCCAAAGTGCTCGATCCTTGATGACAATGGCACGCTCGCCATCGGAAAATTCCCGAGTGTGCAGGACACGCGGTCCGTCGTGCACGGCGAAGTCCTGGCGCTCAAGCTCGCTCGAGTCGCGGGTATCGACGCCGCCCACGCCCGGGTCGTTGACTCCAAGGGTGTACCCGTAGCAGTTATCGAGCGTTTCGACCGCGCCGCCGGTGGCCGCGTGCCCTACCTTTCCGCAAGCTCGCTGCTGCAGGCCATCCCGACCGACCAGCGGACCTATGTCGACATCGCTGACGCCATCCGGATGCACAGCAGCCAAGCGACGACGGACTTGCACGAACTCTGGCGACGAATGGTATTCACCATCCTCATCAACAACGTCGACGATCATCTGCACAACCATGGCTTTCTCCATCACACCCATGGTCAGTGGCGTCTTGCCCCCGCCTTCGACATCAACCCGTTCCCCGATAAGGAACGTGCGCTCAAAACATGGATTTCGGAAGATGCGGGCGATGGGGCGTCCATTGCCGCCGCAGTCGCAGTGGCGCCCCAATTCGGCTTCATGCGAGGTGCGCATGCGCCGGTACTCGAGCAAGTGCGTACCTGCGTACGTGATTGGAAGACGGTTGCCCGCGGTATCGGCATGGCGCCGCACGACATCGAAGCCTTCGAGCCAGCTTTCCAGCATCCCGACCTTTAAGGATCGCGACAGCTACGCCCCCGCATCCTCCATTGCGGTTGAATCTACAATAGCGCCCTCCATGCCCGCCTTCCCCACTCCCATCGGGCGCCCCTTCGGCCCCGTCGAACCGCAGCTTGCGCGCTTCACCGAGCCCCTGGCGCTGGCGTGCGGCCAATGGCTGCCCGAGTACGAGTTGGCCTACGAGACGTACGGCAAGCTCAACGCGGACGCCTCCAATGCCGTGCTGGTGTGCCACGCGCTGAACGCCTCGCACCACGTCGCCGGCACGTATGGCGACGACCAGGAAACCCTGGGCTGGTGGGACAACATGATCGGGCCGGGCAAGCCTCTGGACACCGAGCGTTTCTTCGTCGTCGGCGTCAACAACCTCGGCAGTTGCTTCGGTTCCACCGGGCCGATGTCGACGAACCCGGCGACCGGTTCGTCGTGGGGCAGCGATTTCCCGCTGGTGACCGTCGAAGACTGGGTGGATGCGCAGGCGCGGCTGGCCGATCGCCTCGGCATCGCGCAGTTCGCTGCCGTGATGGGCGGCAGCCTAGGCGGCATGCAGGCACTGGCGTGGGCCATCCGCTTTCCGCAACGCATCCGGCACGCGCTGGTGATCGCTGCCGCGCCTAACTTGTCGGCGCAGAACATCGCGTTCAACGAAGTGGCGCGGCAGGCCATCCTGACCGACCCGGATTTCTTCGAGGGCCACTACACGCAGAACAAGACGTTGCCGCGGCGCGGTCTGCGGGTGGCGCGGATGATCGGGCATATCACCTACCTGTCCGACGAGCAGATGGAGGAAAAATTCGGCCGCACGCTGCGCGACGGCCTCAAGTTTTCCTTCGCGCCCGAATTCCAGATCGAGTCGTACCTGCGCTACCAGGGCGAGAAGTTCGCCGAGTACTACGACGCCAATACGTACCTGCGCATCACCAAGGCGCTCGACTACTTCGACCCGGCGCATGCCACGGGTGGGGATCTCGCCAAGGCGCTGGCGCCGGCGTCGTGCAAATTTCTCGTGGTGGCCTTCACGACCGACTGGCGGTTCTCGCCCGCGCGGTCGCGCGAAATCGTGAAGGCGCTGGTCGAACATCGGCGCGACGTGACGTATGCGGAGATCGCCGCACCTCACGGCCACGATGCGTTCCTGCTCGACAACCAGCAGTACCACGACGTGGTGCGCGCGTATTTCGAGGGCATTGCCTCCGACGCCGACTATTCGACATTCCGCTTCGGCGCGGATGTGAAGCGCCGCGTCGATTCGCGAGACCGGCAGGAGCATCGCGCCGACTTCGCCACCATCGCCGGGTGGCTGCGCCCCGGCGCGCAGGTGCTGGATCTCGGCTGCGGCGATGGTTCGCTGCTCGCGTATCTGAAGCGCGAGCGCGACGTGCGCGGCTATGGCATCGAGATCGCCGATGGCGGCATGCTCGAAAGCGTGCGCAATGGCGTCAACGTGTTGCAGAGCGATCTCGAGAGTGGCCTCGCCGGCTTCGGCGACGAGTCCTTCGATTGCGTCATCCTGTCCCAGACGCTGCAGGCGATGCGCCACACGGAGGCGATCGTCGAGGAAATGCTGCGCGTGGGCCGCGAGGTGATCGTCACGTTCCCCAACTTTGGGCACTGGACGCATCGCTGGCAGATTATGAAGGGCCGCATGCCGGTCTCCGACAAGTTGCCCTACCAGTGGTACGACACGCCCAACATCCACCTGTGCACCGTCGCCGACTTCGACGCCTTCTTGCGCGAGCGCAATTGCGTCGTCGAGAACCGCGTGGTGCTCTCCGGTGGGAGCGTCGTGTCGTCGTGGCCCAACCTGCGCGGCGAGCTGGCGATCTACCGGTTCAGGCGGGGGTAGGGGCTATCCCACATTCGCGCATTACGATCTGCGCAACCACCAGGCGACACACGATTGAGGGTGAGGTAGTGATTCAGCTTGCGGCGTCTTTGTACGCCCGGAGGATCGCGTTGATGCGCGTTTGATATCCCGGGCCTTGTGCCTTGAACCAGCCCAGCACGTCAACATCAACCCGCAACGAGATCGCTGCCTTGGGCGGCACTGGCTCAAGTCCCTTCCGGACGATCCCGCGGACAATATGCCTGGTCGACGCTTGTGGATGCTCGGCAGAAACGGCGATGTCCTGGTCTGCCATTGCGCGGACCCGTGCCCAGTCAGTTCGAGATTTGCCTGAAGTAGATTGTTTGCTCATGTTTGGTGGCTCTGCGCACCGATATGATTCGAATGACGTTGTGGTGTTCGGTGTGGATGACTGTAACTACAAACTGCTTTAACAACCCGAGAGTGACGTAGCGTGATTCACCGTAGTTGAAACGAGAGTCTTCGAACGTGAATGTGAGGCCGTCAAACACCTGATGCGTGTCCACAGAATCAATGCCGTGAACGCGAAGGTTGGTTTCGCGCTTGGTTTCGTCCCATTTGAACTGAATATACATATTGTATATACGATACTTGGAGTGGTCAAGTCGCCGCGAATGCCATTGCGCGTCATTGCATCCATACCTTGGAGTCGGCGAGAGGTTTCCGCCATTGGCCGAATGACGTATGTCGGTCGATGACCACGAGGTAGCGACGATGACCATCACCATCGACACCCACGACGTGCCGCCACCCGCCGATGCGGCGATGGTGGATGCGGGCCTGGGCGACGCCAACGACATCGCGGCGCCGCTTCACGACGTGCGTCCGCTGGGTTGCTTCGCACGTGACGATGCTGGCGCCGTCATCGGCGGCGCGGTGGGACGCACGTGGGGCGATTGCTGCGAGCTGCAGCAGCTATGGGTGGCGCCGGCGTTGCAGAAGCAGGGTATCGCTACGAAACTGGTGCGCGCATTCGAAGCGCATGCCGGCACGCGGGGCTGCCGTCACTTCTATCTCGAGACGTTCAGTTTCCAGGCGGCCGGGTTCTACCGGAAGATGGGCTACGCCACGGCGTACGAACTTGACGTGTATCCGCATGGGATCACGAAGCATTTAATGCGCAAGACATTGCGTTTGTAGTTTGTAGGCGAGGCTTCAGCCTCGCGGGCTCGCCGCCACATAGACCCTGCGAGGCTGAAGCCTCGCCTACAGATGTGAATGCACGGTTGCGAACAGCGCGGCGCTTACGCCATCCGCCCGAACCACAACAACGACAACGTGCCTGCCGCCACGGCCAGCACGGCGGCCAGCGCGGTAAACAGCGCCGAGACTTCCGTCTCCTTGCGCTCGAGCGCAAAGCGGCTGTTGAGGGTCTCGTAGATGGTCTTCAAGTCCGCCGCGCTGCTGGCGTGGAAATACTCGGCGGCGGTAAGTCCCGCGATGCCCTTCAGCGATTCTTCGTCGAAGCGCATGAAGATGGACATGCCGTCGATGTCGATCGGCGCGCCGGCGGTGGTGCCGAAGCCCACGGTAAACACGCGCACGCCGTGATCGGCCGCCATGCGCGCCGCGTCGAGAGGATCGGGGCCCGTCGTGCGGCGGCCATCGGTCAGCAGGATGATCGCGGCGGAGGTGAACGACCCCGGCGGCACGATCTTGACTTCCTTCTTCTCCACCTTGGGTGCTGCGCGATCGCTCGGCAGCTTGCGCGAACTGTCGCGCGGCCCGAAATTATTGCCGAACACCACGTTCTCGAGATTGATGCCTTCGTCGGGAAAGATCGTGGCCAGCGACATGATGATGCCGCTGCCGATGGCGGTGTGCCGCTGCATCTGAAAGCGGTCGATCGCGGCGACCAGTTCCTCGCGGTCACGCGTGGGTGGCTGCACCAGCAGCGCGGTGCCGGCAAAGGTGACGATGGCCACCTTCACGTCGGCAGGCACCTGCGTCACAAATTCGCGCGCGGCGGCTTGTGCCGCCACCATTCGGCTTGGCTGGATATCGGTGGCGCGCATCGACAGCGACACATCGATGGCCAGCACGATGGTGCGGGCGTCGGACGGCAACGTGACCATCGCGCCGGGCCGTGCAATGGCGATGATCGCGGCGATCAGCGCCAGCAGGAATAACGCGGGTGGAACGTGCCGCCGCAGCGCCTGGCCCGGGCGGATGGCTTGCCGGACGATGCCCAGGTCGGCGAAACGGACGGCAACCTTTTTCCGGCGCAAGAGCGCAATGTAGGCAGCGACCAGGAGCGGTGCCAACAGCAGCAGCCAGAGGTATTGCGGCCAGAGAAAGCTCAAGGGACACCTTCCTGCGGGGGACGGCGCGCGAAGCCGTTCACTGTAGCACCGTCGGCGGCCGGTGCGAATGTCACAAACGCAGGACGAGCTCGCAAAATGCGTTCCGCGTAGACTCCGATTTGCCCGCCGCCGCTGGAGGTCATCCCATGTCCAACGCCAACACTGTCATCCGCACGTCATGCCGCCTGACCGGCGCCGCGCTGCTGCTTTTCGGTGCGCTGGCGTCGGCGCTCGCGCAAGACCGCCCCGACCCCATCACGCTGATGAAGGCGCAGCGCGAGGCGATGGCGACCTTCGCCTTCATGGACGGCGTCTGGCGCGGCCCGGCTTGCACCGTGCGGTCGGACGGCAGCCGTCATGACATCACGCAGACGGAGCGCATCGGCCCACGCCGCGATCCGGTGCAGTTCTTCGAGATGAAGTTGCAACGTGTCGGCGACAGCGAGTGGCCGGGCGCGGGGGCGATCCCGCCACGCTGAAATTGATGTCCCTTTTCCGCGATTTCTCCGCGTCGGCGGTCGTGGCCGGCTTCGTCACCGTGCTGGTGGGCTTCACCAGCTCGGCCGTAATCGTGTTCGCGGCGGCGCAGGCGTTGCGCGCGTCGCCCGCCGAGGTGGCGTCGTGGATGTGGGCGCTGGGCTTGGGCATGGGGCTGACCTGCATCGGGCTGTCGCTGCGCTACAAGATGCCGGTGGTTACCGCGTGGTCCACGCCCGGCGCGGCGATGCTGATCACATCTACGTCGGGCATCGCGATGCCAGAAGCCATCGGTGCGTTCCTCGTGTGCGCAGCGCTGATTACGCTGGTGGGGTTCTCGGGCTGGTTCGAACGCGCGATCGAGCGCGTCCCGCTGTCGCTGGCCGCGGCGATGCTGGCGGGGGTGCTGCTGCGCTTCGGCCTCGACGTGTTCGTGGCGATGAAGACGCAGTTCGGCATGGTGTTCGCGATGTTTGTGCTGTACCTCGTCGCGCGGCGATTCCTGCCGCGCTATGCGGTGTTGGCGGCGCTGGCGTTGGGACTGGTCATTGCCGGCGCGCTGGGATTGCTCGACTTTGGACAGGTACGGCTTCAACTGGCGCGGCCGGTGTTCACGATGCCGGCGTTTTCGGTGGCGGCGATGATCGGGGTCGCGGTGCCGCTCTTCGTGGTGACGATGGCGTCGCAGAACGTGCCCGGCGTGGCGGTGATGCGGGCCTCCGGCTACCACCCGCCAGTCTCGCCGATCATCGGCTGGACCGGTGTGGCCACGCTGGTGCTGGCCCCGTTTGGCGCGTTCGCGCTCAATCTCGCGGCCATCACCGCCGCGATCTGCATGGGCCGCGAGGCCAATGAGGATCCTGCCAAACGGTACGTCGCGGCGGTCAGCGCCGGCGTGTTCTATCTGCTGATCGGGCTCTTTGGCGCGACGGTGGCAGCGCTCTTCGCGGCGTTCCCGCGCGAGCTGGTGCTGGGGATCGCCGGTCTGGCGCTGCTGGGCACGATCGGCAATGGCTTGGCCAGCGCGCTGGCGCAGGACACGCAACGCGAATCCGCGCTGATCACCTTCCTGGTGACCGCATCGGGGGTGAGCTTCTTCGGCGTGGGTTCGGCGTTCTGGGGGCTCGTGGCCGGCGTGCTGGCGCTGGCGGTACTGCGGGCGGGTACCATTGCTCTTCCGCCATCCTCCCGCTGAAGTTTCCGCCATGCGCATTGAAGAGTTCACCAAGGAGTTCGAACAACGCGTCCGTGCCCGCGGCAAGGCGCTCGATACGCTGCCCGTCGCCGACGCGCTCGAGTTGATGATGACGTTCTACCGCGAGGTGGAAGTCACCGGTCTTGCGCCGCCCCCGGACGATGCGCTCAAGTTCTCGTGGGGCGTGGTCAATCGCGGCGAGGGCGAACACTTCGAGGTGAACCTGGCGCGCGTGCTCACGACGCGCCGCGAAGCCAAGCCGCCGTTGGTGCGCGAGCTGGAGCTGACGTATCGCTTTGCGCCGACGGCCGAACTGCGCGCGATTCCGCTGCACGCATTGTGGTGCTACTCAGATGCGGACCTGCCGGTCTTTGCCACGCAGGTACGCGAAACGGAGGCCTTCGACATCGCGCAACGCGATACGGCGCTCTCGGTCAGCGTGATCTTCACGGACGCCGCCGGGTAGCAGTCCGCCATGACCACGACGCGGGGCCACCTAGTGGCATACTGGGCGGTGGCATGGCGCGGGATTGCGACTTATTACTATGGGTATGTGGCTTGAGTTTGCCGGCGGGCCGGGTGCCCCTTGCAGGCGAGGCTTTTGCCTCGCGGGTAGGCCGCA
>JBBQEY010000043.1:0-19037 GCA_038321425.1 Burkholderiales bacterium
CTCGACGAGACGCGCGGAGATGCCACCCGATTCCATCAGGTTGCCGGCCAGGATGAAGAACGGAATGGCGGCCAGCGGAAACTTGTTGATCGCGGAGAACATCTCCTTGACCACGGTCAGGAAGTTGAGGTTGGCCTGCCAGGCCCCGACGAGGCTGGCCATCCCGATGGCGACGGCGACGGAGATCGAAAGCGCGAACGCGATGATCATCGTGGCGAACATGGTGGTGGGCATCGCCGGCTCCTATTGCGCGGTTTCGAGTTCTTGGCGACGCGGATCGAGCAGGCAGCCGATGATCGCAATCCCCGAGAAGGCCGCGCCGACCGGCACCGCCAGGTAGGCCCACGTCATCGAGAACGATTCGAGCCCGCTGATGGTCTGGAACCGCCCACGGTAAGCGTATTCGATGCCGAACCAGATCATGACGCCGATCACGATCAGCGCGCAGACGGCCGCGACGATGTCGAGCACGCGCTTGCCGACGTGGCTGGCCAACCGGTGCGCCAGGTCCACGCACACCATCGCGCCTTGCCGGAACGCCACCGGCGCCCCCATGAACACCATCCAGATCAAGGTGAACCGAACCAGAACTTCGGTCCACTCCGCCGGTTGCTGGAACACGAAGCGGGTCAGGATCTGGTACATGCCAAGGCAGGCGGCGGCGACCAGCATCGCGCAGGCGAAGGCGAGTGCGAACGCGGTCGTTCGCCGCTCGAAGGCTAGGAACATCTGGCGCATGGCTTACCCGATGGAACCGCGACGAGATCCGTCGCGATGCAGGCATGGCCCCATGGCAGGGGGCGGACAGTACGGATCGGTGGCCACGGGCAGCCCGCAATGCCTCGGGCTGCCCGTGGTGGCCGCGCTTATGGCGCGTTGCGGATCTTGTCGATGTTGGCCTGGCCGAACTTCTTGCCGAATTCGATGAAGGTCGGCCCCAGCGACGCCTGGAACTTGGACTTGTCGACGACTTCCACGATGGTCATGCCCTTCGACCGCAGGTCAGCCACGGCCTTGCGCTCATCCTCGTCGATGCGCGCCCGGTTGGCCTTCACCGCTTCTTTCGCCGACTCGAGGAACGCGGTCTTGTCGGCCGCGGACAGCTTCTCGAACTTGGCGTTGTTCATCAGGATCAGCGCCGGCGAATACACATGGCCCGTGAGCGTCATGTACTTCTGCACCTGGTCGAACTTGGCGGCGGAAATCACCGACAGCGGGTTCTCCTGGCCATCGACCGTACCCTGCTGCAAGGCGGTAAACACCTCGGTGAATGCCATCGGCGTCGGAATGATGCCGAAGGCCTTGTACGCCTGCATGTGCACCGGGTTTTCCATCGTGCGCATCTTGAGGCCCTTCAGGTCGTCGGGGGCATTTACCGCGCGCTTGTTGTTGGTCATGTGGCGGAAGCCGTTCTCACCCCATGCCAGCGCCTTGATACCTTTGGACGGGAACTTGGTCAGCATCTCCGCGCCGACCGGGCCATCCAGCGTCCGGCGGGCGTGCGGGTAATCCTTGAACAGGAACGGGATGTCGAGGATGGCCGTTTCCGGCACGAAGTTCGGGATGGGGCCCGAGGACGTCATCGTCAGATCGATCGTGCCAAGCTGCACGCCTTCGACGGACTCACGCTCCGCACCCAGTGCGCCCGAGTAAAAATTCTGGACCTTGTAGCGTCCGTTCGTGCGCTTCTCGACTTCTTTGGCGAACACGTCCACCGCGACGCCATAGTGCGAATTCTGGCCGATCGAGAGGCTGAGTTTCAGGGTTTCCTGCGCGGACGCCGAGGTGACCGGCAAGGCGGCAAGGACGGCAACGGCGACAAGCGAAGTGGCAGCGCGCAACAACGACATGGGGATTCCTCCTGATGGTGACTACGATGGGCGCAATATGGTTTTGGTAGAAGCGCCGAGAGCGGGGATTCTAGGGAAGGCGGGTCGGGAAGTACAGGGCAGGTCCGGGACGGGCGGCGTTGTCCTGGGCCGGCCCTTGGTGGCGGCCCCTTGCTTTGTGAAATAATCGGCAAGTCGCACCGCTCCCGGCCACCGGCCGGGCATTACGCATCCAAAGGCCGCCTTCCATGCTCGACCCCGTCGTGCACGCGCAACTTGCGGCGATCCTGCCGCCGGAAGCCCTGTTGACGGCCGCGGAGGATACCAAGCCCTACGAGTGCGACGGCCTCACGCTCTTCCGCGAGGTGCCCGTAGCCGTCGTGCTGCCGGAAACCGAGGCGCAGGTCGTGGCCATCCTCAAGGCTTGTCACATCGCGCGGCTGCCGGTGGTGGCGCGGGGCGCTGGCACCAGCCTTTCAGGCGGGTCGACGCCCGATCGCAACGGCATCGTGCTTTCGTTGGCCAAGTTCCGCCGCATCATCGCCATCGATGCGCTGGCGCGCACGGCGGTGGTGCAGCCGGGCGTGCGCAATCTTGCAATCTCGGAAGCTGCCGCGGCCTACGGTTTGTATTACGCGCCCGACCCGTCATCGCAGATCGCATGCTCGATTGGCGGTAACGTGGCCGAAAACGCCGGCGGCGTGCATTGCCTCAAATACGGGTTAACGGTGCACAACGTGCGGCGCGTGCGTGGGGTGTTGATCACCGGCGACGTGGTCGAGTTTGGGGGCGATGCGCTCGACAGCGCGGGCTACGATCTGCTCGCGCTGGTCCACGGCAGCGAAGGCCTGCTGGCGATCATCACCGAGATTACCGTCAAGCTGACGCCGAAGCCGCTGCTGGCGCAGGTCGCTTTGGCTGCGTTTGCCGACGTCGAGGCTGCCGGTGCCGCCGTCGGCGCGATCATCGGCGCCGGCATCATTCCCGCAGGCCTCGAGATGATGGACCAGGCCGCCACCCGCGCTGTCGAGCAGTTCGTGCATGCCAACTATCCGCTCGACGCCGCCGCCGTGCTGCTGGTCGAGTCCGACGGCACGCCGGAGGAGGTGGCGGCCGAGATGGCGGAAATCCGGCGCGTGCTCACGGCATCGGGCGCCACGGAAATCCGGGTGTCGAAGGACGAGCCGCAGCGCCTGCTTTACTGGTCGGGTCGCAAGGCCGCGTTTCCCGCCGTGGGCCGCCTGTCGCCTGATTATTACTGCATCGACGGCACGATCCCGCGCAAGGCGTTGCCGCGCGTGCTGCGCGCCATTGCAGCGTGGTCGGAGGAGTTCGGCCTGCCCTGCGCCAACGTGTTTCATGCGGGGGACGGCAACCTGCATCCGCTGATCCTGTTCGATGCCAACATGCCGGGCCACTCGGAAAAGACGATGGAGTTCGGCGATCGCATCCTCGAGCTTTGCATCGAGGTCGGCGGCACCGTCACCGGCGAGCATGGCGTGGGTCTCGAAAAACTGAACGGCATGTGCGTACAGTTCGAGGCCGCGGAGTTGGAGCGCTTCCACGGCGTCAAGGCGGCCTTCGACCCGATGGGCCTGCTGAACCCGGGCAAGGCCATCCCCTTGTTGCAACGATGCGCGGAAATGGGCCGGATGCATGTGCATCACGGCGCGCTGCCGCATCCCGATCTGCCGCGATTCTGAGTTTTCCGGAGGACCATGCGATGAATGCACTGACCGATCTGCGAGCCCGGCCCATGGCGGCCGATGTGGACGCCGTCATCGGTTCGTTGCGCCGCGACTTCGCCGAGCGTGCCGTCACCACCACCGCGGTCCGCGAACAGCATGGCCACGGCGAGGGCCTGGCCGATGCCGGCGTGCCCGACGTGGTCGTCTTCCCGCACACGAACGAGGAAGTGGCGGGCGTCGTCCGCCTGTGTCACGCCGCCCGCGTGCCGGTGATCGCTTTCGGCGTGGGCACGTCGCTGGAGGGGCATGTGGCCGCACTCTATGGCGGCGTGTGCATCGATCTGTCGCAGATGAACAGGATGCTCGAAGTCAATGCGGAGGACCTTGATTGCCGCGTGCAAGCCGGCGTCACGCGCGAACAGGTCAATGCCGACCTGAAGGGCACGGGCCTCTTCTTTCCGATCGATCCCGGCGCCAACGCCACCATTGGCGGCATGGCCTCGACGCGGGCGTCGGGAACCAACGCCGTGCGCTATGGCACCATGCGCGAAAACGTATTGGGGCTGACCGTCGTCACAGCGGATGGCCGCATCGTCAAGACCGGCGGACGGGCGCGCAAATCGTCCGCCGGCTACGACCTCACGCGGCTTTTCGTCGGCAGCGAAGGCACGCTCGGCATCATCACCGAGATCCAGCTGCGTCTGTACGGGATCCCGGAGGCGATCTCGGCCGCCGTCTGCCAGTTCTCCGATCTGAAATCCGCGGTCGATTCGGTGATCACCGCGATGCAGCTCGGCCTGCCGGTGGCGCGCATCGAACTGCTCGACGCCTTGCAGATGCAAGCCTGCATCAGTTACTCGAAGCTGGAAGGCTTCGAGGCGAAGCCGACGCTGCTGTTCGAGTTCCACGGCACCGAGGCGGGCGTGCGCGAGCAGGCCGAGACGATGCAGTCGATCGCGCAGGACCAGGGCGGCAGCGCGTTCCAATGGGCCACCCAACCGGAGGACCGCTCGCGGCTATGGAAGGCGCGGCACAATGCCTATTACGCTGCGCTGGCGTTGGCTCCCGGCCGGCACGCGTTCTCCACCGACGCTTGCGTGCCCATCTCCCGGCTCACCGATTGCCTGCTGGAAACCCGCGCCGATCTCGACGCCGTAGGATTGCTGGCGCCGATCGTCGGGCATGTCGGCGACGGTAATTTCCACGTGCTGGTGCTCTACGATCCGTCCAGCGCGGACGAGCGCGCGAAGGCGGAGGGCATCGCGCATCGCGTGAGCATGCGGGCCATTGCGATGGGCGGGACCTGCACCGGCGAGCATGGCATCGGCGTGCACAAGCTCGATGCGCTGGTCGCCGAGCACGGCGAGGCAGTCGACCTGATGCGCACGATCAAGCGCGCGTTCGATCCGCGCAACATCATGAATCCCGGTAAGACGGTGCCGCTCTGACGATGGTCACGATCTACGTCGGCAACAAGAATTATTCGTCGTGGTCGCTGCGCGGGTGGCTGGCGGTCAAGTTGGCCGGCGTGCCGATGCGCGAAGTGCAGGTTGGTCTGAAGGGCGTGTTCAATCCCGACAACCTCGCGTTCTCGCCCACCGCACTGGTGCCGGCGTTGCACGACGGGGACGTCGTAGTCTGGGATTCCCTGGCCATCAGCGAGTACCTGGCCGAACGGCACCCGGGCCTGTGGCCTGCGGATCCGGTAGCGCGCGCCTGGGCACGCTCGGCGGCCTGCGAAATGCATTCCGGTTTCGCCGCACTGCGCAACGCGATGACGATGTGCATCCGCGAGCGTCTCGATGTGCGCCCGTGGTCGGATGCGACCACCGCCAATATCGAGCGCATCGAGGGCCTATGGACGGAAGGGCGCACGCGCTTTGGCGCGGGCGATGCATTCCTGTGCGGTGCCTTCAGCCTGGTCGACGTCTTCTATGCGCCTGTCGCGTTCCGGTTCCAGACTTACATGGTGAAACCGCGCGGCGTCGCGGGGGACTATCTCGCTGCGCTGCTCGCCCATCCGTTCATGCACGAATGGGAAGCTGCGGCCATGGCGGAGACGGTGATCATCGACGCCGACGAGCCGCGCCTGCTCTACCGCGACGCGCTCGCGGCCGCTGTGCGTCCGTGATGGATCCGGCGCTCGAGGCCCTCGAAGCGCGCGTGCGTGGCGCCGCGGCCACAGGGACTGCACTGCGGATCCGCGGCGGCGGCTCCAAGGACTTCTATGGCGGTGCGCTTACCGGCGAGGTGATCGATACCACCACCTATGCGGGCATCATCGACTATGAGCCGACCGAACTGGTGCTGACGGCGCGTGCCGGTACGTCGCTCGTCGCCATCGAAGGCGCGATGCGCGCGCGCGGCCAGATGCTGGCGTTCGAGCCGCCGCATTTCGGCGACGGCGGCACGCTGGGTGGCGCGGTGGCCGCCGGGCTGTCCGGCCCGCGGCGCGCGTATGCAGGCGCGGTGCGCGACCTGATCCTCGGCGTGCGGGTGATGGACGGCACGGGTACCGACCTGCAGTTCGGCGGCCGCGTGATGAAGAACGTCGCGGGCTTCGATGTGTCGCGCCTGATGACCGGCGCGCTCGGCACGCTCGGCATCCTCACCGAAGTCTCGCTGAAGTGCCTCCCGTTGCCACCGGCGGAGACCACGCTGACGCTGGAATGCGCTGCGGATCACGCGATCCGCATCGTCAACGAGTGGGGCGGGCAGCCGCTGCCGTTGTCGGCCACGTGCTATCACCACGGCCGGCTGCGCGTGCGGTTGTCGGGCGCGGCGCCTGCCGTGACCGCCGCGGTGGCGAAGATCGGCGGCGAAGTGCTGACGGGTGCGGACGCCTACTGGACCAGCGTGCGCGATCACCGGCACATGTACTTCACGGGGTCGCTGGCAGCCGGGGTGCCGCTCTGGCGTCTGTCGGTCAAGTCGACGGCGCCGTACTCAGACCTTGGCGGCGAACAGTTGATCGAGTGGGGCGGTGCGCTGCGCTGGCTGGCGGCCGGCGAACGCACCGATGCGCAGAAAGTCCGCGCGTGGGCGAAAGCCAACGGTGGCCACGCCACGCTGTTCCGCAGCGACGAAAAGACGGGCGATGTGTTCGCGCCGCTGTCCGAGACGATGCTGTCGCTGCATCGCCAACTGAAATCGGTGTTCGATCCGCACGGCATCTTCAATCGCGGCCGGATGCTCGACGCGTTCTAGCATCCACCAGGCCCCCATGCAGACCAACCTGTCCCCCGAGTATCGCGACACGCGCGAAGGCCGCGAGGCGGATGCCATCCTGCGCGCGTGCGTGCACTGCGGCTTCTGTACGGCCACATGCCCGACATATCAATTGCTGGGGGATGAGTTGGACGGCCCGCGCGGGCGCATCTACCTCATCAAGGAAGTGCTTGAAGGCGCGCCAGTCACCGCCAAGACGCAGCTGCATCTCGATCGCTGCCTCACGTGCCGCGCGTGCGAAACCACGTGCCCGTCGGGCGTGCAGTACGGGCGACTGATCGACATCGGCCGCAACCTGGTCGACGCGAAGGTGGGACGCACGGCTGGTGCTGCGGCCGAGCGATGGTCCCTGCGGCGCGGTTTGTTGTCCAAAACGCTCTTCGCCACGGCGTTGACGATGGGCCGGATGGTGAAGGGCTTGCTGCCGCGCGAACTGGGTGATCGCATTCCTGCAGGCGGGCGAGCCGGCGAGTGGCCCGTGCCGCGCCACGCACGGAAGATGATCATCATGGAGGGCTGCGTGCAGCCGGTGCTGAAGCCCGGCATCGATGCCGCAGCGGCGCGCGTGTTCGACCGGATCGGGATTTCGGCGCTGCGCATCGACGGTGGGGGCGGTTGTTGTGGCGCGCTGTCGCATCATCTCTCGGCAGAGGACGAGGCGCGTGCGATCGTCCGCCGCAACATCGACGCGTGGTGGCCGCATGTGCACCACGGTCTCGAGGCCATCGTCGTCACGGCCAGCGGATGTGGGGTCATGGTCAAGGACTACGGTCATTTCCTCGCGCACGATGCGGCGTACGCGGCCAAGGCGAAGAAGATCGCCGAGCTGGCGCGCGACCCGATCGAGATCGTCACGGCGGAGTGGCGGAAGATCGCGCCGATGATTGCGCTGGACCAGGGCCCGCAGCGCATCGCGTTCCATCCGCCCTGCACGTTGCAGCACGGGATGCGCATCCGCGGCCAGGTGGAGGAGATATTGCTGGCGATCGGCCACTCGCTGTTGCCCGTCGCCGACACGCATCTTTGCTGCGGCTCCGCCGGAACGTACTCGGTGCTGCAGCCGGTGCTGGCCAACCAGTTGAAGGCGAACAAGTTGCGGGCGCTTGAGGCGTTGCGGCCGGAGGTGATCGTCAGCGCCAACATCGGCTGCATGACGCACCTCGAGTCGGGCACGCGCACGCCCGTCAAGCACTGGATCGAGCTGCTCGACCGCCGGATGATCACAACCAGCCGTTCGGCGGCACGCAGCGCGACACGGGTTCATGACTGACCTGGCGCCGCGGCCGCGGTCGGCCTATCGCCATTTTCTTGCGATCCCCACGCGCTGGATGGACAACGATGCGTATGGCCACGTCAACAACGTTACGTATTATTCATACTTCGACACGGCGGTGAACACGCACCTGATCGACGCGGGAGGCCTTGCACCCGATCGCGATGCGGTGGTGGGCTATGTGGTCGAGTCTGCGTGCCGGTTCCATCTGCCGCTGTCGTTTCCGCAGGTGATCGATGCAGGACTGGCGGTGGCGAAGGTGGGCACCAGTTCCGTCGCGTATGCGATCGGGCTCTTCGCTGCAGGTTCACCCGATGCCGCGGCCACCGGCCACTTCGTCCATGTGTGGGTCGACCGGACCACGCGGCGGCCTGCACCGGTGCCGGCACCGATCCGCGCGGCGCTGGACCCGTTGATCGTGCTCTGAGGCGGACGCGTTCATGGCCCGGATCATCGTGCTTGTTCCTGCCGCCGGTGGCGGTTCGCGCTTCGGCGCGGCCACGCCGAAGCAATATGCAATGCTCGATGGCGTGCCGGTGCTCGCGCGCACGTTGGCGCGATTGCACGCCGGCCTCAAGCCTGGCGCGATGTATGTGGCGCTCGCCGCGGAGGATCGAGAGTTCGACCGCATGGGTCCCCGGCCCGCAGGAACCACTGCATTGCGTTGCGGCGGTGGCACGCGCGCGCAGACGGTGGCCAGCGCGCTTGCGGCGATGGCCTCCGAGTGCGCGGACGATGACTGGATCCTGGTGCATGATGCCGCGCGGCCCTGCGTGCCGCGTGACGCACTGGTGCGTCTCGTCGAACATCTGCGCGACGATCCTGTCGGTGGCCTGCTGGCCATTCCGGTGGCGGACACGTTGAAGCGCAGTGACCGCGAGGCCGACGTGCCGCGCGTGAGCGCTACGGAGCCGCGCGCGCACCTGTGGCTGGCCCAGACGCCGCAGATGTTTCGCTGTGGTGTATTGCGTCGTGCGATTACGGCGCCGTCGGCGGCGTCCTGCACGGATGAAGCGCAGGCGGTGGAAGCGCTGGGCGAGAAGCCACGGCTGATTCTCGGCAGCCCGGAAAACCTGAAGATCACGTATCCGGCCGATCTCATCCTGGCGGCGGCGATCCTGTCCGCGCAGCAGTCCGGGGAGCATCCGCGATGACGATGCGGATCGGCACTGGCTACGACGTGCATGCGCTGGTCGACGGCCGGGCGTTGGTGATCGGCGGCGTCACGATTCCGCATCCGCGCGGGTTGGCGGGACACTCCGACGCCGACGTGCTGCTGCACGCGATCGCGGATGCGCTGCTGGGGGCGCTGGCACTGGGCGACCTCGGCGCCCATTTTCCCGATACCGATCCGCGCTATAAGGGTGCCGACAGTCGCGCGCTGCTGCGCCACGTCGCGGCGACGGTCGGCCACCTGGGCTGGCAAGTGGGCAACGTCGATTCGACGGTGATCGCGCAGGCACCGCGGCTGGCCCCGCACGTGGACGCGATGCGCGACCACATCGCGGCAGACTTAGGCGTGGATCGTGCGCAGGTTTCCGTGAAGGCGACGACCACGGAGCGTCTGGGGTTCGCCGGACGCGAGGAAGGCATCGCGGCCGAAGCGGTGGTGTTGCTGCAGCGAATTCCGGGCAGGAATCCCTAGGCAGCCGGCAACGGCAACGTCACGCGCGCAATCGTCCCGCCGCCGTCGCGCGGGACGAGGTCGAAGCGGCCACCATGCAGCCGCGCGATGCGTTCGACGATCGCCAGGCCCAATCCAGCGCCGGCGGCGCCGTCGGTACGGGCCCGGGCTTCGGATGCGCGCGTGAACGGTTGCTTCAACCGCTCGACATCGGCGGGCGCGATGCCCGGGCCGCGGTCGGCGATCGCCAGGATCACGTTGCGTCCGTCGCGCAACGTGCTGACCTCGACGGGCGGCGCGCCATACGCGAGTGCATTGTCGATCAGGTTGGCGACCAGCCGCGAGATGGCGGCGGCCTTCAACGGCATCCGCGGAATGCCGCCGGCGGCCAAGATGACGGGTTCGCCCGTGGCCACGTACCGGTCCACGCTGGCGCGCACGATGGCATCGAGATCGGCGGACTCGAACGCGGTCGCGGAATCGCCCCGCGCGAAATCGAGGAACTGGCCGATGATGCGATCCATCTCGACGATGTCCGCCACCATGCCGGTGCGCGTGGACTCGTCGCGCGTGCGCATCTCCACGCCGAGGCGCAACCGCGCCAGCGGCGTACGCAGGTCGTGCGAGACGCCGGCCAGCAACAGCGCACGGTCCTGCTCGATTTGCCGCAGGTTGGCGGTCATCGCATTGAAGCCGCGATTGACGGCCGCAATTTCGGAGGGGCCCGACTCGGGCAGCGGTGGCGGGGTCTCGCCGCGACCCACGCGCCCCGCAGCGGCCGCCAGTTCACGTAACGGGCGGGCGAGGTAGCGGGCGAACACGAATGCCGCCACGAGCAGGAACGCCAGCACGATCAGCATCCACGTCAGGGCGCGCGTGGGCAATTCATCGGCCGGCAGACGCGGCGGAACCGGCACGCCGACCCAGTAGCCACGCCCGCCGGCGAGGACGCGCACCAGCAGCATCTGCAATCGCGGCGCGAAGCGGATCTCGGTTTCCGGTCCGAGACGTTCGCGCAGGCGCTCGGCCAAGTCGCGCATCAGCGGGCCACCCGGTGACGATTGACCCATGCGCGGACGTTCGTCCTCCGGGATCACGCGCACGCCGAATTCGCGGCCGATGCGGGACAGTGTTTCACGGCGCTCCGGACCATCCGCGCCTTCGAGCGCGCTGCGGATGGCCTGCAGTTGCGTGAGCTTGGTCTCGCTTAACTGCCGGTTGATGAGGTTGGCGCGCTCGGCGCGGAACAACAGTGCGTTGGTGAGTGCCGACAGCGCCACCACGGCGACGAGCAGGAGGACCAGCCGCCCGAAGAGCGACCGGGGCAAGAGCCTCACGCCGGGGCGCTGCCCGCAGCGGCTTCAGGCACGGCGGCCGTGTCGGGGACATAGACGTAGCCGAATCCCCACACCGTCTGGATGAAGCGCGGATTGGCGGGATCGGGCTCGAGCAGCTTGCGCAGCCGCGAAACCTGCACGTCGATGGCGCGATCGAATACTTCGTGGTCGCGGCCACGCGCCAGCATCATCAGCTTCTCGCGCGCCAGCGGCTGCCGCGGATGCTGGACGAACACGCGCAGCAACGAGAATTCTCCGGTGGTCAGCGTGATGGACCGCTCGCCGTCGATCAGCGTGCGCGCCGCGAGGTCGAGCAGATACGGACCGCACGCGATGGTGCCTTGGTCGGACGGTGTTCCGGCACTGGGGCGCTCGCCATGCCGGCGCAGCACGGCATGGATGCGCGCCACGAGTTCACGCGGATTGAACGGCTTGGCGAGGTAGTCGTCGGCACCCATTTCGAGGCCGACGATGCGGTCGACGTCTTCGCCCTTGGCAGTGAGCATGATGATAGGCACCATTTCGCCGGCACCGCGCAGGCGCCGGCAGATGGAAAGTCCATCCTCGCCGGGCAACATAAGGTCGAGCACAAGGAGGTGCGGCGGGTCTCGCTGCAGTTTCTTGTCGAGGTCGCGGGCATCGGGCAGTGCCTGCGCGGTGAAGCCCTGCTCATCGAGATAGCGGGAAAGGAGATCACGCAGGCGGACATCGTCGTCGACGACGAGGATGCGGGGAAGGGCGGGCGTGTTCGTCATGGTGGAGATTAGAGCGGCTCCCCGAGGCTTCGTTGGCGGTGCAGCTGTAAGGAATTGTAACGGGGCGGGCGCGGCGCAACGTCCGGTTGCACTTCACTGGCACGATGGCGTGAACGGAGCACCCACAATCCGCATCTGACCCATGAGTCCCGGTGCTGTCGCAATGATGGCCGGGACGGTGACTCTCAATCAATGCCTGTGAAGGAATCGCTGATGACCACTCGTACCCCGCGCTTTGCCGCCTTGCTGACCGCCGGACTGCTGGCGCTTGCGGCACCTGCCGTTTATGCCCAACCGGGTGGACACGGTCCCGGGCACCATGGCGGACCCGGCTTCGGTATCGAAACCATACTGGCGTCGGTGAAGGGCCAGTTGAATCTCAACACGTCGCAACAGGTGATGTGGGACAACGCCGTATCGCAAACGAAGGCCGCGCGGGAGTCGGGACGCGCGTCGATGGAGAGTGTCCGGGACACGCTCAAGGCGGAACTGGCCAAGGCGGAACCGGACTTTGCCGCAGTCGGCACGGTTTCCGATGCAGCGCAGGCATCGCGGCAAACGGTGCGGCGTCAGGTGCGCGACGAATGGCTGAAGCTCTACGCCACGTTTACGCCGGCGCAGAAAGGTGTTGTTCGCGATGTGGCGGCGGCAAAGCTCGCCAAGATGGAATCGTTTCGCGCCAGGATGAGGGAGCGGATGACCAAGTCGCAGTAGTCGCAAGCGTGTTGGACATGCAGCCGTCTTCGGGCGGCTGTTTTTTTGTTCGTCGCTGTGCTTTCCTGTTTGTCGTGGCACGGCGCGGGGCGAATTGCCTCCAGGCGGGCCTAGGTCGGGGACTATGACATTGGCATAATCAGTGGTGGCCTCGCGCCGTTGCCGCCCGCCGCCCGTGGGTGGCGCCGGCGTGCAAGCGGACCGGGCGCAACCAGTTCTTCGTCAATGCGTTGACGAAACCAGACCAGCGGCGCCAGCGCGTGGCCTCGCTGCGTTCACGGTTACCGACTTGGGCTTCGTCGGCTAAGGCGTGTAGGACGCCGGCGCCGATGCCGGCCAATATCAAAAATTCCATCGTCATATAATTGGCAGAAGCGGGCCGGTGCTAGCGTTGGGGGTGATGTTGCCGCCGCAGGACGAGCGGGAAACACGTTTGCTGCGCACCAGAACACTGAAAATGCCCGAATCCAATTGTCATGAATGTGTCCAATAGTCGAACCATCGGTATGACAATGGGAAACGCCAAATCAATAAAAACAATAAGATAGAGCATATTGTTCACATGGCATGTGCATAAAACACCCGCGTACTATGCCGTTCGTCGCCTGATCCTGAAATATGGCTTGTAAATGAAAATTTTATGGAGAATAATCGCCGCACAGGGGAGCGCTCCGCTCATTTGTCTTCACGGAACTTAGTGCAGGACAGGTGGCTTCGGGTCAGGCGGAGCGAGCCATTAACCAGATCCATCGACCAAGGTCCGGAGGCCGGTGATGCGGGGCGCAAATAACATGTCAAACGTAATGGCACCGCGGTCTCGCGGGTGGCGTAACCAAGCGATCGCAGTGGTCGCACTTGCAGCCGCGCTATGCGCCGGCTGGGCCCAGGCAGCGCTGACCGAGGTCTATCGTTTCTATCACCTCGACGCTGGCCGCCATTTCTACACGGCCAGCGCGGCGGAACGCGATAAGGTGTTGAACACCTATCCGCGCTTTGCCTACGAAGGCGTTGCGTTCTTCGCATACCCCACGCAGGACCCGGGCACGATCCCCGTCTACCGCTTCTATCACTCGGGCAACGGCAGCCATGTCTATACCGCCTCGGAAGCGGAAAAGACGTCGATCCTGACCAACTTCCCGGTCTACTCATACGAAGGCGTGGCGTTCTACGGCGAAGCCAGCGCCGCCAACGGCGCGATGCCGCTTTATCGCCTGTACAACTCGAAGCTCGGCACGCACTTTTTCACGACCAGTGGCGCCGAGGCCAACACGGCCGTCAGCACCTGGTCGTGGTTCGCCAACGAAGGCCCGGTGTTCTTCGTCCGCCCGGGTCCGGGCCAGCCGGGTAGCGGCCTCAACATCGCGCCGACGGCCAGCCTGTCCGTCGCGACCACGCAGGTCAATGTCGGCGAGATGGTGAATCTCGCGGCCACTGCGTCCGACCCCGATGGCACGGTCGCCAAGGTTGACTACTTCGCGGGCGCCACCAAGATCGGCACCACGACAGTCGCGCCGCACACGTTTGCCTATGTCGCCACCACGGCCGGCAATGTGATCTTCAGTGCTGTCGCCACGGACAACGCAGGTCTTTCCGGCGCGTCGAACAGCGTCATGGTGGCGGTATTCATGCCGGGCGTCGGGCCGCCGATCCTGCCCCCGCCCGCGGGCAACACGCCGCCCTCCGTCTCGCTGACCACGTCGTCCACGTCGGTCGCCGCCGGCACGCCGGTCACCCTGACCGCCAACGCCACGGATGCTGGTGGTAGCGTGGCGCGCGTCATCTTCTACAACGGCCCGACGCAGCTCGATGTCGACATGTCCGCGCCGTACTCGACGACGTTCACGCCGACTGGCGCGGGCACGTTCTCGTTCAGCGCCGTGGCGGTCGACAACCAGAACGCGCAGTCCACGTCCAACACCGTGCTGGTCACGGCCACGGCCGGCGCGCCTGGCGGCCCCAACACGCCGCCGACCGTGTCGCTGGTCACGTCCACCGGCAACATGTCGGTTGGCGGTACCGCGCTGCTGACCGCTTCGGCTGCGGATGCGGACGGCAACGTCGCCAAGGTCGAGTTCTTCGAAGCCACGACCCTCATCGGCACTGCAACCACGTCGCCATTCACCACTACGTTTTCACCGATCGCCAAGGGCAACTTCGCGTTCAAGGCTGTCGCCACCGACAACAAGGGTGCAAAGACCACGTCCAACACGGTGACGATCTTCGTGTCGTCCACCGGTGGTGGCAACCAGCCGCCGACGGTGTCGTTGGCAGCGTCGCCCAACTCGGTCGCATCCGGTGCAGTGTCGGTGTTGACGGCCACCGCCGCGGACGCCGATGGCTCGGTGGCCAAGGTGCTTTTCTTCGATGGCGCCTCGCTGCTCGGGCAGGCCACGACTGCTCCATTCAAGATCAACTTCTCGTCCGGTGTGGTCGGTCCGCACTCGATCACGGCCATCGCCTATGACAACAAGGACGCGACGACCACGTCCAACACCGTCACGGTGACGGTGAGTACCAGCACCAACAAGTCGCCGACAGTCTCGCTTGCGGCATCGCCGACCACGGTGGCCACTGGTGTCACGTCCACGCTGACCGCCACCGCCGCCGATACTGACGGCACGATCTCGAAGGTCGTGTTCTACAACGGCGCGACGATGCTGGGCCAGGTTACGACGGCGCCTTACACCTACGCGTTCTCGTCGAACACCACGGGCACCTTCACGCTGACGGCGATTGCGTTCGACAACCTCAATGCGCAGACGACGTCCAGCGGTGTCGTCGTCACGGTGACCTCCGGTGGTGGCGGCATCAACAAGGCACCCACGGTGTCGCTCGCCGCGTCGCCCACGACGGTTACGGTTGGCTCGTCCACGACGTTGACCGCCACGGCGGCCGACTCGGATGGAACGATCGCTAGCGTCGCGTTCATGAATGGCACCACGGTCCTCAACACGGACACCACGGCGCCGTACTCGTTTGTCTGGACGCCGGCGGCAGCAGGCACATATTCGCTGACGGCCGTCGCCACGGATAACCTCGGTGCGAAGACCACGTCGACCGCCGTGACGGTGACGGCCAGTACGGCCACAGCCACCTCGGGCCTGCCGCGGATCTCGCTCGGGGTGCCCGTAACGCTGGTTGCGGCGCCGGCCACGTTCACGCTGACCGGTACCGCGACAGCCACTGCCTCTGGTGCGACCGTTACCCGCGTGTCGTTCTACATGAACGGCGCGAAACTGACCGACGATACGACGTCTCCGTACTCGTTCCCGGTCACCATCAACAACCCGGGGACCTACACGTTCTACGCCACGGTCACCGACTCGCTGGGCAGCACGGTCAGCACGCTGACGCAGGTGGTTACCGCTGGCGTACCGTCGACCATCAACACCACCAGCGCCGACACGTGGCGCCTGCTGAACCAGGCCACCTTCGGCGCGACGCAAGCCGAAGCCGCGCGGGTCAACTCGCTTGGCATCAGTGGGTGGATCGACGACCAGATGACGAAGCCGATCTCGGGCTACCCGGATGCGAAGTACAACAAGATCCAGCTCGGCACGAGCGCGGACTGCACCACCGCGATGCCGGGTGGCGGCAACTATCCGGGCGACTCGCCGCAGGCGATCTGCAACCGTGACCAGCTGACGCTTGCTGGTATCCAGCGCGACTTCTTCACCAACGCCATCAGCGGCCAGGACCAGTTGCGCCAACGCGTGGCGTGGGCCCTGTCGCAGATCCTGGTGACGTCCGGCAACGAACAGGACCTCTCGTTTGCGCACGTGATGTCGCGCTACCAGAGCCTGATGTTCCAGGAGGCGTTCGGCAACTACGAGACCCTGCTGCAGAAGATCACGTACAACCCGGCGATGGGCAACTATCTCGACAGCGTCAACAATGATCGCCCGAGCGGCACGCGGGTCCCGAACGAGAACTACGCTCGCGAGATCCTGCAGCTCTTCACGATCGGCCTTGATGAACTGAACGCGAATGGGACGAAGATCCTCGACGCCAACGGCATGCCGGTCCCGACCTACGACCAGACCGACATCGCGGAATTCGCACGGGTGTTCACCGGGTACACGTACTCTAACGCAGCCGGCACCGCGGCTACGGGCAAGCAGGGCCGCTACTACGGCGCGCCGATGGTGCCGTACCCGACCACCAGCACGGCGGGCCACGATCCCAACGCGAAGACGCTGCTAAACGGTGTCACGCTGCCCGCAGGCCAGACCGGCAAGCAGGACATGGACGCCGCCATCCGCAACGCCTTCCTGCATGCCAACACTGGTGTCTTCGTCGGCAAGCAGCTGATCCAGCGCCTGGTGACCGGCAATCCGTCGCCGGCTTACGTGCAGCGCATCGCAGCCAAGTTCGACAACAACGGGTCCGGCGTTCGTGGCGACCTGGCCACGGTCGTCAAGGCGATCCTGATGGACCCCGAAGCGCGCGGTGGCGTCAAGACCGCAGCGGACTTCGGCCAGCTGAAGGAGCCGGTACTGATGGTGACGAACATGATCCGCGCGTTGTCGGGCGTGTCCGACGGTAATCGTCTCGAGGGAGCGGTGAGCAATCTCGGCCAGCGCCCGTACTACTCGCCGACGGTGTTCAACTACTTCCCGCCGGATGCGACGATCCCGGGCACGATGACACTGGGACCGGAGTTCGCGATCCATACGACGCAGACCGCCGTAAACCGTACCAACCTCGTCTACACGCTGGTCTACGGCGGGTACGCTCCGGACACGACGATCCCGTCGGCAACGGGCACCAGGCTCTTCCTCGCGCAGTTCGAGCCGCTTGCCGACAATGCGGCGGCGATGGTGTCGCAGATCAACAAGGTACTTGCCGGCGGCCAGTTCCCGGTCGCGCAGGAAGCCACGATCGTGACGGCGGTGAATGCCATCACGCTCTCGGCGACCCCAACGGCACAACAGCGGACGGACCGCGCCAGAATGGCCGTCTACCTGATGGCTTCGTCCTACGACTACCAGGTGCAGCGCTAACATGAATAACAATCGCCGGAAGTTCCTTACCTCCACGAGCGCGCTGACCGCCAGCGCACTTGCCGCCAACCTCGGCTCCTGGGGCGTCGAAAGCGCCAATGCTCAGGCCGCCTCCGGGTACAAGGCCATCGTGTGCGTGTTCTTGTTCGGGGGCAGTGACTCGAACAACATGGTCATCCCGTACACGGATTACGGCGCGTACTCGTCGGTCCGCACCGCAGCCTCTGCGGTAGGCATCCCGCAGTCCAGCCTGCTGCAGTTCACGCCACCCAGCGCAGGCAAGGTGTACGGTTTCCACCCGAGCATGGCGTCGGTGGCCCCGGTGTTTGCCGCCGGCAAGATGGCCGTGATTGCCAACTCGGGGACGCTGATTGCGCCGATTACCAAGGCGGATTACCAGGCGCGCATCAACCGGCCGCCGAATCTGTTCTCGCACTCCGACCAGACGGATGCCTGGCAGGGCCTCGTGTTCGGCTCGCCATCGCGCTCCGGTTGGGGCGGCCGCATGTCGGATCGCCTGATCGCCGCGAATACCGGGCAGCTCGTGCCCAGCGCGATCTCGATCACCGGGTCGCAGGTCTTCGTCAACGGCAATCTCACCGCACCGCTGGTCGTGCCGCAGAATGGTGTTGTCAACCTGTCGGGCCAGGGGACCAACGCCGACCAGGTCGCACGCTACAACGCACTGACCGCGATGCTGAAGTCGGCCGACCCGAGCAGCCTGGTGGTGAAGGGCGGGGCCAGCGTGCTCGACAAGGCGCTGATCTCGAGTTCCACCGCCAACCCGCTGCTCGGCACGACATCGACGAACATCACCACCGCGTTCACGGTCGGTGGCAACTTGCTCAACACCGGCATTGCGCAGCAGTTGCGGCAGGTGGCGCGTCTCATCGACGGCCGCGCCGCCACCGGCGTGAAGCGCCAGTTCTTCTTCGTTGGCGTGGGTGGCTACGACACGCACTCGAACACCATCACCAACCAGACCAACCTCTTCAACCAGCTATTCCCGGCGATGAAGGCGTTCTACGACTACACGAACCTCGCCGGCGTCGCCAACGATGTGACGCAGGTGACGTTGTCCGACTTCAACCGGACGTTCATCGGCAATGCCAACCAGGGTGTCGACCACGCGTGGGGCGGCCACCAGATCGTGATGGGCGGCGGCGTCAAGGGCGGTAACATGTACGGTTCGTTCACCGACCTCGCGGTGAGAGGCAGCCAGGACGCGGGTAGCAACGGCTCGTGGATCCCCGGCATTGCGGTGGACCAGGTCGGCGCCACACTCGGCAAGTGGCTGGGCATGCCAGGTAGCGATATCGCGCAGGTGTTCCCGAATCTCGCGAACTTCACAACCAAGGATCTCGGCTTCATGGCCTGATGCGCGGCGCAATCGCGCGACATCGATCCTCCCGCCGCCGGACCGCCTGCACGCATCGCAGCCGGTCCGGCAGTCTTTTGTCCGCGTAAACTGCGCCCCCGAACGACGCTGCGCGTCGCTCCCCCAGGGGGCAATCGCCTTGGGGCGGCCCGGCGGCGATTCGTCAATGCGGTTGCGCCGCATGCCGGGCCAGCAGCGCCGTGGCGTG